>JAFGCD010000105.1 GCA_016932835.1 Sedimentisphaerales bacterium | reverse complement strand
CCTCGAATTTCCGAAGGAGGATGCTGTCGGTATTACGGCCACGCTCGCATTATGGACGATACTGACGTACGCCTATCCTGCTTGGTCGGCAGTGCCGTATCTCTCTGTAGGGGGGCCGCTTGGCAGCGGAAAAAGCCGGGTCTTTGAAGTTTTGAGCCGGCTTGTCCACAATCCGATCCTCTCATCGAACATGACTGCTGCGTGCTTGTTCAGGACTTTGCATAGTCAGGGCGGCATCCTTCTCCTTGACGAGGTTGAACGGCTTAATGACAGGACACCGGATGCAGGCGAGATGCGGAGTATTCTGCTCTGCGGCTACAAGAAAGGCAGCCAAGCCCACAGGATGGAGCGTGTGGGAGACGATTTTCGGTCGGTTTCCTTTGAGGTCTATGGGCCAAAGGCTATAGCAGGCATATCGGGCCTGCCCGCTGCACTTGCTTCCCGCTGTATTAAGATAATGATGTTTCGCGCGGCCAAGGATTCACTCATACCAAAGCGTTCAGTTGATGCGAACGAAAAGGTATGGACTCAGCTCCGCGGTGATCTGCACGCCCTGGCCCTCGCCCGGGGCGCTTCCTTTGTGGGCCTGGCCCGCTGGCAGCCTGAGTGTGATGGGCTCAACGGACGCGATCTTGAGGTGTGGCAGCCGATTCTGGCAATGGCGAAATTCGTGGAGGACGCTGGAGCCGATGGACTACTCGAAATTATGAAGGGATATGCCCTAAAATCCGCGCAGGCGATAAACGATGATACAGTGCCTGAATCGGATGAGATTCTGCTTCAACTGCTCAAACAAAAGCTTGTTGATAAACCCTGGGGTGTTACCGCAGGTGAGCTTCTTGAGAAGGCCAAGGAGGAGCATCCTGCCATATTCAGTCGCTATGGTGCACGGGGTATTGGGGCCGTACTGAAGCGGTATGGAATTAAGAGCGAAAGAAGCGGCGGCAAGAGGTATTTCAGGCCCACAGAGGACAAATGGAGGGCGATTGAAGGATCGTACGGTATCGAATTGGGACCGACTGAATCTGATGATGAGATAAATGACAATGATTAGCACCGTAGGGCACCTGGGCTGTGCCCATTGTGCCTGTTGTGCCCATTCATAAGGGATGATTAGTGAATTATGACGCAAAAATATTTTTGGGGTCGCTGTTCGGGATTCAGGTTTGTGAGGATCTGCCGCCTAAATGGGCGGAAGAGTACGAAGAACGAGCTGGCGTCCTCGAATTTGATGGTTGTTTGCCCCGCAAACAGGCAGAAACTCAGGCTCTGAAGGA
This sequence comes from Sedimentisphaerales bacterium, assembly GCA_016932835.1. Taxonomy (GTDB): domain Bacteria; phylum Planctomycetota; class Phycisphaerae; order Sedimentisphaerales; family Anaerobacaceae; genus JAFGCD01. Next base: position 4,406 of record JAFGCD010000105.1, on the reverse strand, counting down.
AATTACAGCGAGAAATAAAAACACTGCAAGAAAACGAGCTTAACTATTGACAAGCATGTGGATTGATGTATAATTCAGGATGTGGTTAATAAATGCGAAGACATAGAACAACAACTGAAGGAGGCGCTAATCAATTCGCCTCTGTCAAGGTATCGGATAGCGAAGATGACGGGGCTGTCACAAGCCCAACTGAGCTACTTCGTCAATGGCAAACGTACCTTGACGTTCACAACGGCTGCAAGATTGGCGGGAGTCTTAGGACTGGAGCTTAAGCCAAAGAAGAAAGGCGAGAAGTAACATGGCAAGTATACTGAGGCAATCATACACGACAAAAGACAAAAACGGCAAACGAATCCGGAAGAAATCGAAGTTCTGGTATATCGACTACAAAACTGCAGAGGGCATAAGGAAAAGGGTGAAGGGCTTTAAGGATAGAACTGCAACTGTTCAATTAGCGGCCAAATTGGAAAAGGAAGCGGAGTTGGCACAGGCCGGCATTATCGACGAATACAAAGAACACCGGATTAAACCACTTCTCGGGCATCTTGACGATTTCAGGCAGGCTCTTTTGGATAAAGGTGATACACCCAAATATGTCAAGCAGCAAATATCGAGGGCTGAACGGGTATTCAGAGGCTGTAAATTCGTGACTTGGCCAGACATCAAACCCACTAAAGTACAGCGATATCTTACTGATTTGCGAAATGGTGAGCAGGCTATGTCTGCACAGACATTCAATTTCTACCTGAATGCAGTAAAGCAGTTTTGTCGGTGGATGGTTCAAGACAGACGTGCCAGTGAATCTCCGCTCGACTACTTGAAGGGTATAAATGTGCGAACCGACAGGCGACACGATAGAAGGGCATTAGAGCCAGATGAGGTGAGACAACTGCTGGAAGTAACACGAGCAGCGCCAGCCCGCTTTGGCATGAGTGGTCGTGAAAGGGCTATGCTCTACCGCTTGGCGATTGAGACTGGCTTTCGGGCGAACGAATTGCGGAGCCTTAGAGTGTCGTCGTTTGACTTTGAGAATTGCACGATCACGGTCGAAGCAGCTTACGGCAAGAACCGAAAGAAAAGCACGCTGCCATTAAGGCCACAGACAGCGCTGGAATCGAAGGATTTTCTTGCAGGCAAGATGCCAAGCGATCAAGCGTTCCACGTGCCCTACAAAACCGCGGACATGTTGAAGGCTGATTTGGCCGACACGGATATCCCCTACGTGGTGGACGGCCTCTACTTTGATTTTCATGCACTACGGCATGTTACGGGGACCTGGCTCGCCGCCCAGGGAGTACACCCAAAAACTGCTCAGGCGATTCTGCGACATAGTGATATCAACCTGACAATGTCGAGATATACACACACGCTGAGGGGCCAAGAAGCCAAAGCGGTTGCCGAACTGCCTGATTTGTCTTCGCGGAGCACGGAAAAGCAAAAGGCAACCGGGACCGATGGTAAGATTATTGAAGTTAGCCCAAGCGCTTACAAACCAGCTTACAAAAAACTTGCAAAAAAACCTTACTCTGAAGGTCTTCAGCCGTCTTCTATTGGCACTGAAGACAAGTCAGCAACGCCTGATTATGGTGACATCAGCGATCGCCGTAAGCCCTTTGATAAGACAGCTTTAGGCACAAAAAGGGAACCCATGCCACTGGCTGTCGCCGACAAAGATTCAACTACGCCCGGCAGGACTCGAACCTGCGACCTTCGGTTTAGGAAACCGATGCTCTATCCTACTGAGCTACGGGCGCTTTAATCCTAACTCTTTGCACTATAACGACTTCCTGCGCACGCTGTCAATGCCTTTGTCTGCTTCAAAGGGCCGCGTACCAAAACGTACCAATTTTTGACGCAAGCCTTGGGCAGTTGCCACCCTTGCACGGTCAACCAAATCGTCTGCCACGGCAAGATAGTATTTATGCGTAGTCGAGAAATCTGAATGTCCTGCAAGCCTCATTACCTCGAACTCGCTCATGCCGTTGGCAAACCACATGCTTATGGCGGTCCTTCGCATGTCGTGAAAGGTTCCCGCCTTGACACACGCTTTCAAGAGGATCTTGTCAAAACTTCTCTTGAAATTATTTACCACTCTGAGCCGTGAGTCTTCGAGAGTCCACTTGCCTTTCGGCCTGAGCACGTTCTGGATGTGGTCATACCTTGCTGTAGGAACGAAAACGTATGGACACCCTTCACGTTGCTGAGCCTGATGGTCTGCGAGCATTTGAACGATCTCTGCTGTCAGTGGGAGAGTCCTGTGGTGAGCATCCTTGATACGCCATTGCCACGTATCCCTGGTATTCTCCTTGGGATTGACTTCGATGGTCTGTGCATCGAAATCAACATCTGCCCACGTGCAGTTCATAAGTTCTGCACGTCTCAAGGCAGTGGCCAAAGCGACAGTTATCAGCAAGTCCCAATTAACAGATTTTTCCCGATTCCGTTTGGTAGTATATTCCAGAGCAGCTTTCTGAATCCTTTGGCACTGGTCATCACGATAAATATTGATTTTCTTTTTCTCTGATTTCGGCATAGCAATATGCTGTAGAGGATTTTCCTCAAGTTGTCCGCGTAGGACCGCCAGCGTGAATAACCTCTTTATAGCAGCAAGGTCTTTCTTCACAGTTGCATTGCTCTTGCCACGATCAAGACACGCTTGACGATACAATTCGCCGTGTGCCAGAGTGACACTGCGAAAATCAACATTACCAATTACCCCAATGAAATCTTTCATAGCCGTTTCAGCTATACGTCTCGTACTCTCTCTGATTTGATCGCCTGTCCTTGCCAAGCTATCCTTTGTGAAATCCCTGAGCCTCATAGCCCCAGGCTCAACGTAGCCCATTCTAAGCTCTTTTTCCTTCTGGGCTCGCTGCCTTTCAGCTTTTCGCTGATCTGTGTGGCCAAGGCTCTCACATCTTCGTTTCCCATCTTCGCCTCTATAACGCAGGGCATAGACAAATTCCCGGCCACCGCGTCGTGGCCGCTTGTTGAGCTTAACCAACTGTTTCATATTACCTCCTTTCTGATGTCGGTTCAGCTCACACGATATGGATCGGATCATACTCGACCACAAACCAAAGCGCAAGCTCTATTTTCCGACATCAGTTTCTTTTTCCAGCCATCCCAGAATGGCCTTTCTGGGATACAAAGCTCTCCGGCATATGTGAATTCTGGGTAGGCCTCGGAATTTCTTAAGATGCTCAATGACGTTATGATGGTCCTTCGAATTGCTGATCTCCGGTATTCGCAGGAATTGAATAACCTCAGCCTCGGTCATCAACTCAGAGTTGTTGATAGGCTGTGCCGGATCGTATTTGCTTGGGGTCTCGTCGTTATCTGACTTCATCAACCAGTCTGGATTGTTGGGCATTTCACATTTCATCGAGTTTTCATCAATCGGTTCGAGTTCTTTTCGTCTCTATTAGTTGGAGCGGTAATAATCTTGTGCTAATTTCAGTAAGCGCGCCTACGCTGGCCCCGATGGAGGAGGCTTGGGGTATGCACAGGCCAAAATACATGTGACCGTCCAAACGCCCTGAAATTGCGTCCGCTTTCTGTCCGCTAACACTTGTGGAGGAGTACAGGCGCAGAACAATATGAATAATTTGATCTATCAGGCTTACAATGACATTGAGGCTGAAAACAACGGACTGTGAAATCATCGAGTGCATTGCAGAGCACAGAATACTGACTGTGAGCCAGGTGGCCGCGGTCTTCCACAAAAGCCGGCAAGTCGTCAGAAGACGCCTGCGCGATCTCGAGAAAGTAGGATTCGTAGAAGTGGTTGGCAGCGAGTTAGGGCGTGGCCGCGGCCGGCCTGAGAGTTCGCTGGGACTTACAGAGCAGGGAATAGATGTCCTAAAAGAAAGAGGCATGCTCGGCCAGGATGTGCCGTACGACAAGGTCCTTGGCGACAGCCTTTTTGCGGCCAGCCACCAACTCCTGCTGAACTGGTTCAGAATTCATCTGAAGGAGGTTGAGCGGATCCTGCCCAGATTGAATATCAAGGTCATGGCCCAAGAATCGCCTTTTCTGCCCAAGGCTCAAGATGGCCGGATATTCATAATCGACCATTCTCCTGTGCCAAATTCAGGCATGAAGGGCGTCACGTTCACACCGGATGCGGTATTCGCAGTAGCCGATTCGGTGGGAGGAAAGACGTGCCTGTTCTTCTTGGAGGTGGACCGCGGAACCGAGATAGTGGCCAGTCCGAAACGCGATATGAAAGACATCCGCCAGAAGATCATCAACTACCAATGGTATTTTCAAAGCGGCGGCTATAAGCGGTATGAAGCAATATTTGGAGCCAGCCTGCGGGGATTTCGGCTGCTTTTCCTGACAAGTACTAATGGTGGTCTGGTAGCCTTGTGCAAATTGATCCGGGAGATGGAGCCCTCGAATTT
>JAFGCD010000104.1 GCA_016932835.1 Sedimentisphaerales bacterium | reverse complement strand
TTCTCCTGCGGCCAAAAGCTCCGGCAGAATGAGAAATTCCCTGTCATCCTTGTCGTCGTTGAGGGCCTGGATTGCCAGGATGTTACTGCCCTCATGAAGCGCGGTCAGATGGCTCGAAATATCGAAGGTCGCGAACTCTTCCGATGCGGCGCCGGGCCGATTAGAATCGGCCTGCGAATTCCAGGACGGAACGCCCGTGAAATTGTCCCTGGCGACCTCTTCTCCGTTCAGGTATGCTACGAAGGCGTCTTCATGTCTGACCCGAAGTGTCATCGAACTGAAGAATCCCACTTCCTCCGCTTCGAACTCGATCCGCGTCCACAACGACGTGTTGATTCCGAGCATTTGCTCTTCGATATTGGAAGAAATAGAACCAGCCGGCTTGCCCAAAAACTCGACCTCGGCTATCTGCACATAGTTGCCCGGCACTCGAACATTGTTGAATATGAGTTGATAATGGTCGTATGCCTTGTTATTGGCAAACGTAATCGGCGTCGAGTTCTTGGTGAAGCGAGGCCACTCCGTCGCCTGTTGGAAATCGACGATCTGGCCCGTTGCAATCAACGTATAAGGCCCCTCTATGCTTGAGGTAGCACCGGATAGCGTGTACGTAATCGGGTCACGTCCCGGAGCATCGTTTGCCGTTGTGAAGCTAAGTCCCATGACGACGGTCTTGCCGAGCGACGGCGTGACACGCATCCCGGTCCCGGCGCCTTCGAAATGCAGATATTTCGTATTCACGTTCCGGTCAATGGCGTAAGGAGGGGCTTCGTTGCCGGGCCAGTTATTGTTGTGGGGAACTCCCAGGACGGTATCTCCGGGCGTAGTGACATCAATCAGTTCGGATTGTTCCACACCGAAACCCAGTCCCGTCTCGGTGATGTCCCAACTGCCGTCGTCGAAATCGGCCACTGTCCAGGCTGTCCCGGCGTCCGATGCGACAGGCACATGGTAGGATGCCTCCGCCTGTGAGGGCACAAGCAACTGTGCGTACTGGGCAAGACCGTATGAAATGTCGGAAAACTGCGAGGGGTATTCAGGGCTGTATTCGTGAACGATCGTTCGGCCGTCCCGCCTGACCAGCGCCAGGTAATCGCCTCCCTGATCAAGGTTGAAATTAGTATGCAGCGTGTTGCCCGGGTCGCGACGGTCCTTGTCGGAGGCGAATACTATCAGGAAACGGCCCGGATCGAGGCGAACCGCCGGGAATTGCCACTCCGTCAACTCGCAGGGATCGTGCGTGAGATACCAGCCGTTCAGGTTCACCGGCGTATCGGTCGGATTGTGCAGTTCGATCCAGTCCGAGGAGTCCCCGTCTTCATCCAGAATCTCGCCGGGGCCAAGAGGCTCGTCGCTGTGGTTGCTCGCCATAAATTCACTGATGATTGCCGTTCCGCCCCAGTTCCGCGCCATCATGGCGTAATCGACCATGTTAATCCCGCCCTTGCCGTCGAAGTCTCCCTCGCATCCCGGTTCATCGCAGGCCGGATTCAGCCAGTGCTGTCCGAACAGCAATAAATCATCCATATCGACATCGCGCCCTTCGTCGAGGTCCCCGATGGGGTAATACTCGCCAAAGGCGCAGGCAGAAAGCAGAAGTGCAAGCAAGATACTGAGAAGCGGACTTCGCAAGGATAAGAACATATTCTACTTCCTTCCTCATGCAAGGCCGAAGGCCTGGAATGCGTTTTGCCTCTGTCACGTTTCGCGCACCTGCCGCTAAACAGGCCTCACGCCCCACCATATCTTATGGGACCTTAGTAACGTAAACCACAGGCAATACACTCATTCTAACATAATCACATAATCGGGTCAATCCCTTCCCGACTGGAATCCTTGTTCCGTTTGGTTTAAGGTTCCAATGCCGAACATCCTGAAACTCCGGGGACTTGCCCATTCTCAGCCATTTCACTATACTCACCGGGTTACGATAACCTCGCCAATGGTTATTTGGAGACTGCTTAAGATGTCAAAATCGGCTTTTTTCGGCAATCTTGTCCCGGTTCTATTTGTCCATTTCTTCATGATAATCGGCATTTCTCTGGCAGAATCTCCCACGGCTACGGGCAATTTTCAGGTAGAATTACCGCCGCGTCCCCTTGCCGACCGGCTTCTGCCGGCCTCTCCATTCGGTATAAACACCGCTTTTGGGCCTGATACGCCCAATCTTGAGGCGATACTGCAGAAAATGTCGGATGCCGGCATCAAGTGGGGACGCCAGGATTTCACATGGCGAAAAATCGAGAAAGAAAAGGGCAAATACGATTTCACCGCCTATGACCGTTTGGTCGAGTCGTGTCGGAGTCACGGCCTGATGCTCTTCGGCAATCTCTGCTACGCACCGTCGTTTCACGACCCCAGGACCCCCGAAGGCGTCGAAGCGTATTGCGATTACGCCCGCGCTGCCGTCCGGCATTTCAAGGGTAGAGTCCGCCATTGGCAGATATGGAACGAGCCTAACGGCGGGTTCTGGAAGGGCACGCCCCAGCAATACGCGAGTCTTCTTGCCGCTGCGGGCGAGGCGATTCACCAGGCCGACCCCAATGCCCTCGTCCTGGGATTCAATATGGCCTTTTGCGACGTTCTTTGGGCCGAGAAAATACTCGAACTTGCACCTTACGATTGCTTCGATATCGCTTGTTTTCATCCCTACAGGGTTCCTTCGGCCCCGGAAGACCGTTTCGACTGGTGGCTGCTCGACCAGTACGTCAAAAGCTGGCATCGATACGACCTCAAGGACGATTACCCCCTCACGAAGATGAGTTTCCTTGAACAGACGGCGGAACTCCAGAAAGTCATGGCGAAGTTCGGCAAACCAAAGCCCATCTGGATTACCGAGATTTGCTGGAACACACAAATGCACCCCTACGGTGTCCCGGAACTGCGACAGGCCGATATGGTAGTTCGCTTCCAGGTCCTGGCAATCGCCTCCAGCCGGGTCGAGAAGGTCTTCTGGTGGACGCTGCGAGATATTGGCACAAGACAGTTCGATCAGGCCGATATGGTCGGTCTGCTTCGCAACGACCTTACGCCGAAATATGCATATTACGCCTTCTCCGTCATGACGCGGATGCTCGAAGGCAAGAAATGGATTCGTAACGATGCCTTCGGCCCTGACGTTTATGCTGCCGTTTTCACCGATCCCGCCGGCAGTACCGACACAATCGTTGCCTGGACGACGAAGCCCTACGCCTATATCCGAGTCAACAATGAAAACGGCCTGACCCAGTACGATATCTACGGAACCCGCAGATTTGTCCCTGTCGTCGAGGTTCGCACTACGAGCCTGCCGATTCCCCTTGGAACAAGCCCCATATACATTGTCGGCGCCAGGGGACTCGAAGCCAGACTCCGCTCCGATCCCGGATGGTAGTACATATTCACGGATTGCGGGCTTGCCTGCTTTATGTTCATCCGATATAATCCGTGTGCTAAGCACTATGTTCTTGATAAGAGGCGTCATATATGCCCCAGACAATCGCAAAACAGGTCGAACTGCTCAAACGCGGCACAGTCGAGGTCTTTACCGAGGCTGAGCTGGCTCAGAAGCTGACCGACGCCGCCAAGGACGGCCGGCAATTGCGAATCAAGCTGGGTCTGGACCCGACAAGCCCCGATATTCATCTCGGCCATACTGTCGTACTGCGCAAAATGAGGCAGTTTCAGGATTTAGGCCATAAAGCCGTGCTGATAATCGGCGATTACACCGCGCGAATCGGCGACCCGACAGGCCAGAATTCCACCCGCCCGATCCTCTCGCCCGAGCAGATCGAGCAAAATGCAAAGACATACTTCGACCAGGCCGGAAAGATACTCGATACCTCCGAAGAGAAACTCGAAATCAGGTACAACAGCGAATGGCTCGCCAAACTCACCCTCATCGAGTTGATTCAGATTGCTGCTAAGAAGACGGTCGCCCAGATGCTCCAGCGGGATACTTTCAAGAAACGCCTCGCCGCCGACATTGACGTTTATACCCATGAATTCCTGTATCCTCTTATGCAGGGCTACGATTCGGTCATGGTCGCCAGCGACGTAGAACTCGGCGGAACCGACCAGACATTCAACAACCTCGTCGGCAGGGATATCCAGAAGGCCTATGACCAGGGCCCGCAAATAGTCATTACAATGCCGATTCTCGTCGGTCTCGACGGCGTCGAGAAAATGAGCAAGTCCAAGGGTAACTACATCGGCGTCACCGACGAGCCGAACGATATGTTCGGCAAGGTAATGAGCATCTCAGATGAAATGATGGAGAATTACTTCACCCTGCTCACTGACGAGTCCACCGAGAAGATCGCCGAACTTATCGATCCCGATAAGACCCACCCCAAGCAAGCAAAGGTACTGCTCGGCAAGACAATAGTCACCCAGTTCCAAGGCCAGGCCGCAGCGGACGCCGCCGCCGCACATTTCGATCAGGTCTTCGCCCGGAAGCAACTGCCCGATGAAATCCCCGAAGTCCAAGTCGCTGCTGAGCCGATAATGGCTGCAAAGTTGCTTCTCGCTTGCAAGCTCGTCGCCACCGGAGGCGAGGCAAAGAGAATGATTAAGCAGGGCGGCGCAACAATCGACGGGCAGAAACTAACCGACCCAAATGCCGAAATAACCCCGGCAAATGAGATGATAATCCGCGTAGGGAAAAGAAAATTCGCCAAACTGGTCGTCTCGTGAACTGCCCCGAGAAGACGAAGCCCCTTTTTTCGAGAGATTTTGTTTGACAATTGTCCCCGGATATGGTCTAATAGTGAAGTTATGAAGCAAATTGACCTGAGAAATACCGTTATCTGGTGGTGGCCTGCGGCGTAAAATCCGGCGGGCGAGCGGTCATTTGCTAATCACAATTTGTTGAATTGCTCAAGAAAGCAGCCTGACGGAGAAGCAGGCTGCTTTTTTTATGTCTGCCGGGTGGCCCTGCGGGCACAGCAATGCCGATTGTGTACGATAGGATATACGGTTGACGCAACTAAAGGCACGATATACGATATGCGACATACGATTTGCGAGAGACAATAGATGGATGATTATAAGCAAATAATCCGCGGTGCCCGGCCAGGCCAAATAGTCCCTATCACCAGGGAAATCGATATGACCGACCCGATGGATTTCTTTGCGAAGCTCAGCGATTACGGCCGAGCGGAGAACTGCTGCCTCTTCGAATCTCGCGAATACCTCGCCGGCACCGGCGCGTTGAGTTTCGGAACCGCAAGGCCCGCCCTCTATCTTACGGGCACAGGCCTCGATTTCACCATAAAAGCCCTGAGCACGACCGGGCGACGCTTGCTGGCCTATCTCGCCGCCGATAAGCAGCGTTTCGCCTTTTGTGAATCCGTCGATTTCTCCGGCGAGGCGATCACAGGTCGAATAAAGCAAACTGAAGGGGTCGTCGATGAGCAGGCCCGCCTGAAAAGCACGAATCAGATGGATGTCCTTCGGGCGGTAGCCTTCGCTTTCAATCTTGCCAGCAAACCCTTCCGTATTACTTGCGGTCTGCTCGGCGCCCTGAGCTACGATTTCATAGACCAGTTTGAGAAGCTTCCCAAGAGTACCGACGACCTACTCGGCAATCCCGATTATGAGTTATACTTCGCGGACAACATCTTTCTCATGGATCACGAGCACGAAAAGGGCTATGTCATCGTCAATTGCATAATAACAGATGGTGAATTTGAAAAGCCCATAGCCGAGGCGAGAGACTGCTTCGACTACTACTCGAATCTCGCCAGGTTCGAGACCCCGGCAGGATGCAGGCACGAAGGTCCGCTCGCGCCGGCCTCGACCGATACGGATCAGCGGGAATACGAGGGCATGGTCGAGACCGCGAAAAAGCATATCATGGACGGTGATATTTTTCAGGTGGTTCTCAGCAGGACGATAACCGAGCCTTGCCCCGATGAGCCTCTCGATGTCTATAAGCGCTTACGGCTGCTCAATCCTTCACCCTACATGTTCTATCTCAATACGCCCAATACAGTACTTATGGGTTCGAGTCCGGAGTTGAATCTTCGCGTCAGCGGAACCCAGCGGCGAACCGTCGAGATCAGGCCGATAGCCGGCACCAAGCCCAGAGGCAGAATCGCCGGACAAATCGATGAGGACACCGATTTCAGGTACGAAGCCGAATTGAAGCTCGACCGCAAGGAGCTCGCCGAGCACATAATGCTCGTTGACCTGGCCAGGAACGACATCGCACGAGTTGCCCAGCCGGGCTCTCGTGTTGTCACCGAGTTGCTGATCGCCGAGAAATACGAATCCGTCCAGCATCTCGTAAGCAACGTCAAAGGCACACTCGCAGACGGACTCGACGCGCTCAGCGCCTACCTGGCGACGATGAATATGGGAACGCTCACAGGCGCCCCGAAGATCGAGGCGATGAAGCTGATTCGCCTGCTCGAAAAAACCAAGCGAGGCTACTACGGCGGTGCTGTGATGTATCTGACCGTGGACGGCCAGTTCGACAGTTGTATTACGATCAGAAGCCTTCAGGTCCGCGACCACACCGCGTACGTCCGCGTCGGCGCCGGCATCGTACATGACAGCGTCCCGAAAACAGAATTCGAGGAGACCCGGCACAAAGCAGGTTCCTGCCTGCGTGCAATCCGTAGCGATGCCCTTCAGGGTAGTAAATTCCCGCGAGTGGGATAGTAAGAAAGTTGGTCTAAAGTTACTTACCCGCCCCCAAGGGGCAGGCGAACGAACGGAAAATTCCAATCGTGAGCACTGTAAAGGCGACATATTCGAGAAGACATAAAATGGAAACTGCAAATAGAAAAGTCCTGTTCATCGACAACTTTGATTCGTTTACTTACAATCTTGTCGATGATTTCTGCAAGCGTGATTGCGACGCGAAGGTCTATCGCGCCGACATCGCTCTCGATGAGATAAAAAGAATCGCAGCGGATTTCGACCCTGATTTGCTCGTGATCTCGCCGGGCCCCGGCACGCCCGATACCGCCGGTGTCTCGCTCGATGCCGTAGCTTACTTCAAGGATAAGCTGGCGATATTCGGAGTATGCCTCGGCCACCAGGTAATCGTTCAGCACTTTGGAGGCAGGATAAGCCACGCTCCCGAGCCGATGCACGGCAAGCCGTCCAGGGTCACACATAACGAAAAGGGAATATTCGCCGGAGTCGAGAATCCCCTCCAGGCAGGCCGATACCACAGTCTCTGCGCCGTGGAAGTCCCCGATACCCTCGAAGAAACCGCCCGGTTCGAGAACGTTGTTATGGGAGTAAAGCATAAAGACCTTCCGATATACGGCGTCCAGTTCCATCCGGAGAGCATCCTCACGCCCGCAGGCGGAAAGATCATAGAGAACATACTGTCAATCGCAGAAGAGCTGAAGGTTGCCAGAACCACATAACACAGGAGCCGAATATGGCCCAGATAACAGAATATATCGAACCTTTGCTACGCGGCGAGAGCCTGGACATGGAGCAGGCATCGAGCTTGCTGGACTGCATTTTTGCCGGAGAAGTTCCCGAAACCCAGGTTGCAGCCTTTCTGGCGGCGATGCGAATCAAAGGTCCGACCGCCCCGGAACTCGCCGGCTTAGCCAGGTCGCTGCGGTCTCATGCGGTCCGTGTCGAAACAGGCATAAACAATCTCGTCGATACGTGCGGCACGGGCGGAAGCGGACTCAAGACGTTCAACATCTCCACCGCCGCCGCAATAGTCGCAGCCGGCGCCGGCGCATACGTCGCCAAGCACGGCAATCGCGCAATAACGAGCAAGTCCGGCTCGGCGGATGTCCTCGAAGCCCTGGGGGTCAAGGTCGATGCTTCTGTCGAGATTGTTGCCGAATGCATAAAACAGGCCCGCATTGGTTTCATGTTCGCGCCGATGTTCCATCCTGCGATGAAATACGTTCAGCCGGTCCGCAAGAGCCTCGGTTTCCGAACCGTCTTCAACATCCTCGGCCCCCTCGCCAACCCCGCCGGCGCCGCCAGGCAGGTCCTCGGCGTCCCAGACGTTGAACTGATGCAGCTTGTTGCCGATGCCCTCAACCTGCTCGGCAGCGAATATGCAATGGTCGTTAATGCCGGCCGAATGGATGAGATAAGCACGATAACGACTACCAGAATACTCGAATTAAAGGCCGGGCGGATTACTGCGAAGGAACTAAACCCGCAGGATTTCGGCATGAGTCTCACCGATGCCGAAGCAATCAAGGCCTCCGATGCCAAAGCCAGTGCCGCACTAATAAAGGGCATCCTCGAGGGCGAAGAGTCGGGTCCATGCAGAGATATTGTCGTCTTGAACGCCGCCGCTGCAGTCATTGCCGCCGGCCTGGCTGATAACTTTGCCGAAGGAGTAGAACTGGCGCAGAACGCAATTGCCAACGGTGCCGCCGTCAATTGCCTGGAGAAACTTATCGAAATTTCCAACTCGTAGCTCGCAATCGTTGCTTCGATAAACTTACCTGACGTTTTCGAGCGCGAGCTTTCGAGCGACGAGAGACGAGAATATGTTAACGGTAAAAGTAAAAATCTGTGGCATCACAAACTACGACGACGCAGCCGCCGCGATGGATATGGGCGCTGATTTGCTGGGCTTCAATTTTTATCCGCCAAGCCCCCGATACTTGACCTGCGAACGGGCCGCCGCGATAATTAACAAGCTGCCCGCTCTGGTCGATACCGTCGGTATATTCGTTAATGCCTCGCCGGATGACATTCGCCTTGCAATAGATACCTGTCACCTCGACTGGGTGCAACTGCACGGCGATGAGACTCCCGATTTCTGCCAGGCGCTGTCGTCCGTAAACGTAAAGACGATGAAGGCGCTTCGCGTAAGAGATGCCGGTGATATCGAAAACGCAGAGGATTATTTCACCGACGCCGTCTTGCTCGACGCCTTCCACCCGGACAAATACGGCGGAACCGGACTGACTTTCGACTGGAACATCGTCGGGCACATCAACAAACGGATATTCCTGGCAGGCGGAATAAATCCCGACAACGCCGCCGACGCCGTCAGGCTCGGCGTTTATGGAATCGACGTTTGTAGCGGAATAGAAGCTGAGCCCGGGAAGAAAGACCACAATAAAATGAAAAAACTGTTCGACAACATCGAGCACCTGAGAGGATGAACCATGTTTTCGATGCCGGCATCAGGCATCGAGAATCAAATATCGAGAATCGAGGAAAACATGAAACACAAGGGCAGATTCGGAGACTACGGCGGTTTCTATGTCCCGGAAGTCTTAATACCGGTACTGGAGGAATTGGAGGAGGCGTTTTATCGCTTCTATCAGGACGAGCAATTTGTTGCCGACTTGGCCCGGCTTTATAAAGATTATGCCGGCAGGCCAAGTCCGCTTTACTACGCCGGGCGATTCAGCGAGCACGTCGGCTGCAAGGTGTATTTGAAGCGCGAGGACCTCCTTCACGGCGGCGCACACAAGGTCAACAATACCCTCGGCCAGGGCCTTTTAGCAAAATATATGGGCAAGACCAAGATTATAGCCGAGACCGGCGCCGGCCAGCACGGCTTGGCTACCGCGATGATCGGGGCGCTCTTCGGTATGGATACTAAAATCTTCATGGGTGTCACAGACATCGAGCGGCAAAGCGTCAATGTTCACAAAATGAAACTCTGCGGAGCAGAGGTAATAGGCGTTGAAGGTGGAAGCGGAACATTGAAAGACGCTATCAACGACGCCCTGCGCTACTGGACGGCCAACGTTACCGATACCTTCTATCTGTTCGGCTCGGCCTGCGGCCCGCATCCGTACCCGACGATTGTCAAGCACTTCCAGACTCCGATAGGCAAAGAAGCCCGCCGGCAGTCGCTCGATATAATCGGCAGGCTCCCCGATATGGTTGTCGCCTGTGTCGGCGGCGGAAGCAACGCGATAGGAATATTCTCCGGATTCGTCGATGATAAGGACGTTCGAATCGTTGGCGTCGAGGCAGGCGGCAGAAGCGTAAGCTCCGGTCTGCATGCTGCCACGCTCGTCGCGGGAAAAGTTGGAATCCTCCACGGAGCAAAGGCGTACCTGCTCCAGGATGAAGAAGGCCAGGTCCACGATACCGAATCCGTAAGTGCCGGGCTTGATTATCCCTCCGTCGGCCCCGAGCACTGCCTCCTGAAAGATACCGGCCGGGCAGAATATGTCGCCGCTGAAGACGAAGAAGTCCTCGACGCGTTCTCATTGCTCTGCAGATGTGAAGGAATACTCCCGGCCCTCGAAAGCTCACATGCTTTGGCATGGCTGCTTAGACAGAAAGGCAAGCTCGATCCTGAGCAGGTAGTGATCGTAAATCTATCGGGCAGGGGAGACAAAGACGTGGGAATAGTGGAAGAACACCGGCCAATGAATGTGGACGACAAGTAATGCTCAAAATATTTCGGGTTCCGATATTCGTAATGCCGAATTTGCCTCGTTATAAAGGATTTAGTTGATGAAGACATACAAACAGGTTTTCGCAGAACTCGCACAAGCCGGCAGGTCGGCCCTGATACCGTTTTTCGTCGTCGGCGACCCCGATTTTGATACGTCTCTTGAAGTCGTCAAGACCGCCATCGACGCCGGCGCCGACATTCTCGAACTTGGCATAGCCTTTTCCGATCCCATCGCCGACGGTCCGACAATACAAAAGGCCGACATCCGAGCCGCCAGAGCCGGCATGACTATGGCCCGGGCCCTCGACTTCATCAGGCAGGTCAAGGCCCACAAGGATGTCCCTATAGGCCTGCTGATGTACTATAACTTAATTTACCAATATGGCATCGAGAGATTTTTCGCCGATTTCCACGAAGCAGGCGTCAACAGCGTTCTTGTAGCCGATCTCAGCATCGACGACGTCGGCGAAATCGAAGAACCCGCCAAAGCGGCCGGCCTCGATACCGTTTTCATGGTTACCCCGGTAACCGCCCCCGACCGTATGAAGTTGATTGCCTCGAAGACCACCGGTTTTATCTATACAGTCTCGGTCCTCGGTGTGACGGGCAGCAGGGATAATCTCTCCGATACCGTGCAGGACCTGGTGAGCGAACTGAAGAAGCTCACGGATGTTCCCGTTTGTGTCGGCTTTGGGATCAGCAAGCCCGAACATGCCGCCGCCATAGCCTCCGCCGGCGCCGATGGCATCATAATAGGCTCAAAAGTGGTAGGTCTCATCGAAGCCAACCTTCAGAACAAAGAGAAAATGCTTTCTGAGATCGCAACCTTCCTGACCGAAGTGAAGACTGCGATCTCCGCCGGCTAATGCTGCGTTCCCCCGGACAGCTTTGCCCCCAATAAAAGCCGGCAAACCCGGTATTTGCCTTTGTCGGCCTGCTTGCCGGCCGGATTCGGACAACGACCTGTGAATGCGGAAATCCGGTTTTTCCATGAAAAAATTTCCCCGGGCTGTAACCTGGGCAAATCAGCGGACACTAACCGGGAAACAGAGTATGGAGGTATCAGCGTACTGCGAATTATCGTAATAAACTGGTTGCTTTTTCATACATCTGGCGGGTAAATTGAACAGAAAAGGCGCGGCTCTGAGCCCGTGGTGGGCAAAGGCCGCAACGTATTATGTTAACCTCAATTATGGAGGATACTACTATGAACAGACGCCTTATCTCGATTGGTGTCATCCTCGTCGCTCTCACAATTACATTGGCGGTCTTTGCTGCCGAGGGTGGTGGAAGCGGAGCGCGAGCCGGCAGGGGGGGCTTTGGCAACATGTCCGAAGAGCAGAGAGCCCAGATGAGAGAGAGATTCCAGAACATGACCGAGGAGGAACGCCAGCAATTCAGGGCGGAAATGCGGGCCAGGTTCGAGAACATGTCCCCGGAGGAAAGAACTCAGATGCAGCAAAGAGGTCTTGGACGGACACGTCTTAGCCAGGAAGACCAACTCGCTGCAATTAAGGCCATGGAAACGCAGCTTGCCAAGCTCAAGGAAAGCATCGCAAATGCGCCCGCAAGAGGCGACAGGAACTTCCGCGACATGTCGGAGGAAGAGCGCACCAAAATGCGAGAGGAATTCTCCAAGAATCGCGAAACTCGCCAGGCGTCAATAACGGCACTCCAGGCCGAAATGGACAAGCTCAATCCTCCTCGTCCTACGGCTGCACAGATGGAGACTATTCGAGAACTTCGAGAGATTCGCGATCTCGCCGAGAAGGAAAAAGCCACCGAGACAACAAAGCGCCTTGTCGCTTTGATTGAGAAGCAGGCCCAGCAAATGCCGCAAATGGGCGGAAGACGCGGGACCGGCGCACCAGACGCCGGTGCTTCCGGCCAGGAGGGCGGACGTGGCCAGCGAGGCACAGGCGCTCGCAGACCAGCCAGAGAAGGTACGGGCAATAATTGACCCAGGCTGTAACGCGCCGAAATGGCGATTAGATACGATACAGCATTTGCTGTAGCGATATTGTCTGACAACAAACTGCAATAGCAGTAAAACTATCTCTTGGGGCGATGTACTTTCGAGTATATCGCCCCAACTCCATTTTTGTCCTGGCTGTTCGACCAATCACAGTGCTCGGCTGCCCGCTTTTCATACTTGCACGCCGCAGGCGCTTCGGCCTATAGTATTAGACGCTTGATGCGGCCGATGCCTCGCTGTGAGTTACTGAAATTCGTCTCAGAGGGTATTGGCAGGGGCGGCTGTTTCCCAATATAATAATCGTCCCTGAAGAAATGCAGGATAATCGAGACTCGGAGTCTCGTTTTTGTATCTGTTAACTCGATGCCAAAAGGAAAGGGCCCAAAAATGAGCAGATCACGGATTGTCGTAATTGGTTTTGCAGTGTGTCTTCTGAGCGCGGGCGGCCTGTTCGCCGCAGAATTCACCTATATCGATCTTGTCAGCCGCCTCACTGACCTGGAACAGCTTGCGACGCTTCCCGTTCCCGGAGAGACGTGCCGGCAGTGGTCCAGCTACGACAGGGCCAGCAAGTACGATGCGGCGTCCGGCAAGTACGTGAACTGGTTTGCAAACGGCGACGGCGGCGGTATCATCCGAAAAGAAGGCGATCAACTCGTCTTTGCAGAGATGGAAGGTCCCGGTGTCATCTGGCGAATCTGGTCGGCTTTGGCCAAAGACGGGCATGTGAAGATCTATCTCGACGGCCGGGCCGAGCCTGTCGTTGACCTGCCCTTCGTCGGATACTTCAACCGCGAGAACGAGCCCTTCACCCACGAAGCCCTGGTTCACATGACCGCAAGAGGCCAGAACTGCTACGTCCCGATCCCATTCCAGAAATCCTGCAAGATTGTCGCCGAGGGCGACTGGGGAGCGTACTACCATTTCACATACACAACGTACCCGAAGGGCACAGTCCTGCCGACCTTCACGCGGCAATTGTCCGCTGTCGAGAAGGATGCCCTCGCCAAGGCGGCCCAGGCCCTTGCCCAGCGAGGCTTCGACCCGGCCGGCGAGCGAATCAGGCAGAAGACCGTCAAGGAAACCGTCAAGGTCACACCGGACTCGACGGCGACCGTCGCAAAAATCAATGGGCCTCGCGCCATCACAGCCCTCAAGGCGAAGATGGACCTGCCGGAATCGCCGGATGATAGAAATATCCTCCGCCGGCTTGTCCTGAAGATTCGCTGGGACGGCGAGAAACAGCCCTCGGTATGTGTGCCGCTCGGCGATTTCTTCGGGACGGCCCCGGGCGTGAATAACTACGAGTCACTGCCGCTGGGAATGAGCGAGGACGGCTTCTACAGCTACTGGTATATGCCGTTCGCAAAATCCGGTGTTGTTGAACTCGTCAACGACGGCAACGAGCCGCAGAAAGTAGATTTCTCGATTACCCATGCCCCGCTGACAAAACCCATAAAAACGCTCGGCAGGTTCCACGCCAAATGGCATCGCGACGCCTTCCTGCCCGAAGAACCCGAACGCGACAGCCCCGGGTGTGTGGACTGGACAATGCTAAAGACCCAGGGGCGGGGGCGCTTCTGCGGAGTAATGCTCCATGTCTGGAACCCCAGAGGCGGATGGTGGGGCGAAGGCGACGAGAAATTCTTCGTCGATGGCGAGAAATTCCCTTCCACAATCGGCACCGGCTCGGAGGACTATTTCGGCTATGCGTGGTGCAACCCCGAGCTATTCCAGAACTGCTACCACAACCAGACAATCAGCATGAACAACAAGGGTCATGTCTCAGTGAACCGCTGGCATATAACGGACAACATACCCTTCCAGCAGTCTTTCGAAGGCGCCATCGAAAAATACTACCCCAACTCCAAGCCTACCCTTTACGCCGCAACGGCCTACTGGTACCAGGCCGCAGGCCAGACAGACCCCTATGAGCCGGCGCCCGTCACCCAGCGTCTCGGATACTGGGGGCCGATTCAGGTCTTCCGCATCAAGGGCGCAATCGAGGGCGAGAAACTCAAGGTGCTCTCCAAAACCGGCGGCGGAACGCAGACTCAGGACATGAGCGGTTTCGGCCAGGCCTGGAGCGAAGAGGCCCATCTCTGGTGGACAGGTGCGAAAACCGGCGATACCCTCGAGCTGGCGGTCCCTGTCGCCAAGGCCGGCACATACCGCCTAAAGACCCAGCTTACCAAGGCCGTAGATTATGGCATCGTCCAGCTATACCTCAACGGTGAGAAGCTCGGCGACTCCATCGACCTGTTCAACAACGGCGTAATCGCCACAGGCCAAATCGATCTCGGTGTGCACAAGCTCGACAAGGGCCAGGCCGTTTTGAAAGCAGAAATCGTCGGCGCCAACGAAAAGGCCGTCAAGGCCTATATGGTCGGCCTGGACTATGTCCTTCTCGAAGAGGGAGCATCCGCCTTCTATCTGCCGGAGGACCCGAAATATACGATACTCGATTCGGCGCAGGACTCCGTGCGGTTTGCGGAGGGGACTCTCGTCCCTTTTGACGGCCGCCTGGCCTGCAAATCCAGCTTTGTGGACCAGGCAGGCGACGTCATGGGCTGGCACGATTTCGGCAACCTCGAAGGCCCCGGCTGGGCGGCAAACGCCGTCGGCGGGGCGTACGAGTTGTATTCCTTCGCCGGGTACAGCAAGAACGGGCAGCTTGCGGAAAAGGCCCTGCTGCTGCTCGATCATGTCCTTGAAGACGGTTTTATCGACTACAATACGGGCTTTATTACCGGCTACCGCCTGACGACTACGGGCGAATACTGCCTCAACTACCAGCACAAGAATAACTGGTTCTGTCCCGGCTCGATGGCCAAAATCGCATACCAGATGCTGATATTCAGCGACCTGCTCGAAGGCCCGCGCAAGGACAAGATGCGGCAGGCGGCCCTGAAAAACGCGATCTGGATCGAGAAAAACGTCAAGCCCGCCTCAAACGGCTGGTTCCCCCGGCGGTGTCTGCCGTCCGGCGAGCACCATCCCAATAACGCCTACGGCGACCGTGACATACTCTTCGAGAAAAGCGCCGACGGGATCTTCATCGTCCAGCTTATGGCCGAACTGACGAAGAAGGGCCTTGCCGACTATACCGCAGAGATTCGCAAAAGGCTCGAAGTCTTCATGGCCGCGGGCGGCATCTTCGGCTCGATTAACCACGACACCTACGACCATCACGAGTCCGTAGCCTATGCCGTTGCATTCAGGGTCATGCGGCAGGCGGCGAAATTGCTCGACGACAAGGAAATAGAAAAATTCGCATACGAAAAATGCCTTGCCGGCCTCGACCGGTTCAAAATGACCGACGACAGAAACGGCGTGCAGACTAAAGGCCTGCTCTGGATGGAGAAATCCTGGGATACCGCGTACCTCTGGGAAAACGCCGAAGCGGCCCTGGCCTATTTCGAGGCATACACCGACACCAATAACGAAAAGTTCCTCCGTGACGGCCTGACGATACTCCGCGCGATTGCAAAGCACCACCACGGCGACAAGGGCTTCCTGACCGAGGGAGTCGATTGGAACAACCATGTCGGCAAGCAGCACCACTTCAATGAAGCCGAGTTCGGCGACATCAAATACACCGAGCCGCTGCTGAACAATCTCCACATAGTCGAACCGACCCTGTTTATTCTGGCGCTGCCATCTACTGTTCTTTGAAAACTCCAGAAACACGATTATAGTTGCGGAGTACCGCAATACGGCTGCAAGGCCTTCGGAGACGAGCAGTACAAGAACAATACCAGCGCCTTTAGCGTCTCGAATCGCTATACGGGCCAGGTATTAGACGAAGATACGGGCCTGTACTACTACGGCGCCCGCTACTATGATGCGGGACTAGCTCGGTTCATCCAGGCCGATTCCGTCGTACCCGAAAAGCTGAGCTCACAGGCCCTCAACCGCTACAGTTACTGTTTCAACAATCCACTTAAGTTTAACGACCCGACTGGGCAATGGGGCCTTATTGCATCCTGGGTCGTTAACCTCGTGATATTCGCGATTGAAAATGCAGCGGCGATTCTCATGGGTGCTGTGATAGGCGGCGGATTTGCCGCAATTACCGGCGGTAATATCGCGAAAGGTGCTTTAGCCGGCGCTATCGGAGGCGGATTCGGAGCCTGGGGCGGCAGAATGGGCGTGGTCGGAGGGACAGTCTGTGCGGGGGCCGGCGGGGCGGTTGGCGCCTTAGTGACAGACGATGACCCAATGACGGGGGCTATGACCGCGGGTATATCGGCTGGTGTCGGGGCGTGCTTTGAAACGAGCCCGTTGGCAGGTATGTTCGGAGATATTGAGAATGACTTTGGTGCACTCCTGAGACTCAGCACGGCCTCCGGCGCCTTCTGCGGGGGCGTCACATCAGAGATATTCGGCGGTGGCTTCGGCCAAGGAGCCATGTGGGGAGCAGGAGGATCTGCCGCAGGTCTTGTTCTTACGGTTGCCACTGATAACTACCTTATGGATACTCCTGCAGCTGATTTGGGTTGGTCAAAGGCAGAGGTTTTTGAAGTCAGCCTTGCCTTAGAGCATGAACCTTCATATTCAATGTTGTATCTTGGGTCATCGCAAGACAGGCTGGAAGCTGGCGAGAAACACGGCTGGTGGACTTGGACAAAGAGCGTTGTCAAAGGAGCGTTTTATGAAGGGCCGCGCGATGGCGTCAAGATTGCAGTCTTTCACGACTCGAAGACAGCACAGAAATACGGAACAGTCGGGACAGCCTCCAATGTTTGTGGCTACGTTTCAGATGCCGCTTTCCTCGCAGCAGGAGGGATAAGCGCTGGGAAGGCTATTGCCAAGGCCTCAGCCAAGGTTGCCGGAAAGTTGGCTTCACATGAAGGGGTAAAATTTACGGTTCAGCAATCCAAGGTCCATATCTATAAACGAGCTGGGAAAGCGGGAATAAATGTGATTACAAAGAGAGGAAGACATGCTATTGAATATGGAAAACATGCAAAGCGTACAGGCCTACATCTTCATGGGCCCAAGGGATGGGTCAAATTTATAAAGGATCTATTTTAGGATGAGTTCTTTAGACGACAGATCATCTAGCGAAATCAAGGTCGAGACGTACGATGTTCGATTCGTCCCGCTTCTTAGACATCCTTGGAAAACTATATGCATCGGATTAGATCGAGGTGAACCAGATTACACTGCATATGACCAACGCCCAGGTGAAATACGTGGGCAGTGGGATGCTTTGGAGAGCTTCTTAATGAATTTGAGCCGAAATCGGCATCTCTATGTTGCGGGAAGCTTTGACGCTGCGCCTGAGGGCGTGGAGAACTTTGTATTAAGAAGACGTAAAAAGTATTGGGTTGGAGCGTGCAAGATCAACCAGCATGCTGAATTACATGAAGTGTTAATAAGTAATCCAACCGAGTGGTTCAAGTATGTTGTTACCGATGAACCTTTTTTGCCAGAGGTAGCCACAAAGTTTGTCGATGCCCCTGTTAAGAAGCACTTCTTTGAACATGTCGTTGATCTTTGTGAAGGAGTTTTTTGCATCATAGAGGAGAACATCGACAGGGACTGCTTCGACATGGCATGCAGAAGAGATGATTTCGATACAGTCTTGGATGAATTTGCGCTTGTTCTGGAGAAATGTGGATTGAAGTTTTGCCCAGAGAGCAAGCACTTGGGAGAGGATCATGGCCCATGAAACTAACCTTATACATTCGTTCCAACGTGCATTGTATTAACGAGTTTTAGGAGGTATAAGAATGAGATGTAGATTAACGATTATTGGATTGTTGTTATTGGCAGGTATTGCGGTTGTATTGGTTTGTCCGGAGGCGAGCGGCGGTGCGGATCCTGGTATCAAGCACGAGCACCTGGACCCGGATGCCGGCGACTTCGCCGATGATGTAACCATAGAAATCGACGTCACGAACGGCCTGCAGGTCAAGGCTATTCCTGCGGCCTCGGTATCGCCTGCAAAGATCGACAGCATCTTCGGCGCCTGGACCGACGACGACAGCGAGCTTAATACGCTTGCCAAGAATAACGTGTACATGGCGACCAGCGACGGTTTTGTAACGGTTTACGGAGATGGCAGCCTTGCAACGTTGACAATATATACCGATGGCTCTAATCCACCAACAACCGTAAGGGCGTCTATCGGGCGGCCGTATGGGAACAACGAGAATGGTATGATTCCAGTTAGAAAGAACGATTACTGGAAAATCACATATAGTGGGACGCCTACGATTCACTGGTTGCCCATCGGTAGCGGTTCTTGCGTGAAACAACCGTAGAAGTGCATCGACTCAAGCGTTGACCTGCTAATGCTGCGCTTGCCAATGCGCAGGAAGCATGATATAGTGCTCTTCAGTATTGTGATGATATTCAAGGATAGGTGCCCGATGGCGTATCGATTATGTCTGATTTGTGTTCTCGTGTTCGCTGCTTCTCTGGCTGGCTGCAAGTCGAAAGAGGCCGAGGAGCCTGATGTCGATAGCAATACACCTGATCCGAATGCCGTTGTCCGAGTGGTACCGCCGAAAATCGTATTGACTGTGAACGGGGTCGAGGTCTCGGAAGGTGTTCTGGCAAAGAGGATGGATGCGGAGATGCAGAAGATGGGAGCGCCTGTGCCTGAGAAGTTCCTGGATCGGTACAAACAGGAGCTTCGACGGAAGATTATCGACGAGATGACCGTCGAGATACTCTTGGACCAAGAAGTTGAGACAAGCGGCATAGTAGTCACAGACCGAGACATTGACAAGCACATCAGGATATCCAACGCACGGAAGCGGATTTCCATGGAAGACTTCCTGGAAATGCTGGAGGCAAAGGGCGAGGATATTAACGAGTACAGAGAAAACCTTCGCAAGCAACTTGGCTATGAGAAGCTCATGGACTCCATGTTTGCCGACTCTGTGAAAATCTCAGAGGAGGATGCCAAGAAGTATTATTCCGAGAATTCCGACCAGTTCCAAATACAGGAGCAGGTACGAGCCAGTCAGATTCTCGTGGCAGTCAATCCAGGCGATTCGGATGAGGTGAAGGAAAAGGCCAAGGCAAGGGCCCAGGACTTGCTCAGGCATATAGAAAACGGGGAGAATTTTTCAGAAATAGCCAGAGAGTACTCCGATTGTCTATCTTCGTCGAAAGGCGGGGATCTTGGTTTCTTCGCAAAGGGTGCTATGGCGTCCGTTCTTGAAGAAATGGCTTTCAACTTAGAAGTCGGTCAGATCAGCGGCATTATAGAAACTGAGCAAGGCCTGCACATAGTCAAAGTCACCGCAAGAAAAGCCGCTGGCATTGCAGCCTACGAAAATGCAGAACGCGACATAATGCAAATACTCGTCAGGAATCGGCAAAGAGAACTCTCCAGGCAATATATCGAGGAACTCAAGAGGAACGCCAAGATCGTATATGGAACGGCCGGAAGAAAATACAGAGGAGCCAATATTTGAGTTCTTTGAGACCCTCAAACAGACCACATCAGAGTACAGAACACGATTCTCCTCAGTCGAAAGCCTAATTTGCACTGCCTTTCTTCCCAAGAAAGGTTCAATTCCCGTAAGATTTCTGAGCGATTGGGCATTCGAGAACGATAAACACACGAAATGCTCAGTTCTCTGAAGACTGTCGGGCATCCTTCAGAACAACTCGGCCATAGGCAACAAATTGATTGCTTGGCGTAGGGCCGGATCGACATTTGTATAGACATCATTTGTTAGCTTTGGGCTTGAATGCTCGAGCAGCCTTTGAGTCACTGCCGTCGACACACCCCGCTGTGCAAGTAGAGAGGCAAATGTCTTTCTCAGATCGTGGAACTTCAGGTCGGGCAGCCCTATTTTGCAGCGTGTCTTCTTCCATCGCTTTTCAGGAAACCTGTTTGTAAACAACAATTCTTGCCCATCCGGAAGCGTGACAACATAATTCGATAGCTCCGTGAAGGGAGAATTAAAGGTGTCCGGGGGGCTGTTGAAAAAGCCCTTGCTTTCCGATAAGATATTATACATCAAATAGCTGCTGGATGCCACGTCA
>JAFGCD010000103.1 GCA_016932835.1 Sedimentisphaerales bacterium | reverse complement strand
TGCTTCGGATTTCGATGCGGCTGAGTAAAGCGAAGCCGCATTTCCTACTGTCACCAGGGGTGATTAAAACAGCCTCATTTTTGCCCACTTTTCCTCAAAACAGCTCACTTTTTTGTCATTTTGCATCATTTTGCGCGCGTTTTTGACCGTTTTTTGCACGGTTTTTTCTTAGTCATACCACCCATATTGCCCATTCTTACATGCCGACCCTCATTTTTAGCCTAATATCGAGGATCACCCATTTAAAAAACCGTGATTTTCCCCGTTTTCCCCCCGATTTTTCGAATCCCTACCTTTCCACTATCCAATCCCTCCGCAGCGCCGTACTGCTGAGAGCTTCAAATTTCACCTGTTTCCTCGTCAGATAACCGGGCCGTAGCGAGGGCCGATTTGCTCGGCTATTTCCTTTCCAAGCGCCAGAAGTTCCGTCCGCTGCTGCTCGGTTAACGGCTTGTAATTCCTTGCGAATTCGACGTTCTGCACCGCCTGTTCCAACGTATAGGGCCCGATGACCGCCGCGTGCACCCCTTTGAGGTCCAGCGCGTACGCCAGCGCCTGCGGCATCCGCCTGGGCTCGGTAACGCACCCGACGAATCCGCTGCGGTGGTTTCGGAACCCGCCTTTAATACCGACATACACCTTCATCGCGATACACCCGACATTGCGCTTGATTGTCTCCGGCAGGACCTTGCTCTCGAAGTCGTAGGTATTCCTGTCGGCGTAGTTCATCACGCACATCACCACGTCGATCTGGTCGGTCTTAACCATCCGGACAACATTGCCCGGCCGATTGTGCGCCGAGACGCCGATAAAGCGAATCTTGCCCGTCTCTTTCTGCTTCAGCAGATATTCGAGCGCGCCGTCATTAGCCAGGACCTTATCGATATTCTTGCCGCCGACGCTGTGGATATGCACCAGGTCGATATGGTCGGTCTTTAGCATTCGCAGCGATTCGGCCAGCGACTTCTCGGCGTCCCTTCCGTTGTCGGTCGAGACCTTGGTCACTACGAAGAGCTTGTCGCGGCGCTTCGGTATGATATGGCCGAGTATCTCTTCGGCGTTGCCGTAGATTCTCGCCGTGTCGATATAGGTCAGGCCGCGATCGATAGCCGCACTGAATACCTTTATTCCTTCCTCGACCCCGACCGGGCCTTCGCCAAGCGGCGCGGTTCCCAGGCCGAGAACGGGGATTCTCTGGTTGGTCCTGCCGAGTATCCGCGTCGCTATGGCAGCGTCGCTGCCGGTCTGTTCGGCGGCGAAGGCGGAAAACGCCGCAGCACCGGTCGCCCCTACGGCAATACCACGAAGGAAACTACGACGTGTGATAATTCTTTTCGCATTCATGGTCTTTGTCCTCTCAATGAGGTTTTCAGTATAGTTCTTCTATCGATTATCTTTCCCATTTTATGTCTCGGCTGCTTTTGGTTTTCCAGGAGTCGCCCCGAACAGCCGTTGCCGGGCAGCCTGTTACGGCAGGGCCACGGCTATTTTTGCATTAAGTCCCTTGCCGGGCGCTGCCAGCATATTCTCGACCCTGTAGGCCATTTCGATTTTCTTGGCGTCTTTGGGGATTTTGACGGCGACGGTAGTCGAGCCGCCGGCCGGGACAAACAGCAACTCGGGGCCGAGGTCGCCGGTTCTCGTGAGCCGGAGATTGAGGTCGCAGGAGTTGGCGATTTCGATTTTCGCTTTGCGTTTTCCCTTTCGTTCGACCTTGCCGGGCTTGACGGCTGCATTGAACATCGCTGCGAGCAGGTCTTTCTTGCCTATCAACTGATCTTTGTACCAGACAGCGGTCCTGCCGTTGACCAATGCCTCCTTCACTGCTTCGAGCGTCTTTTCTTTGGCGAAGACAAGCGTCATCGTCCTGTGGTCGTCGGGGGTGGTCCTAATTCTCAGCGAGGGCGCGTGAATATCGGAATTGCCCATCATTGTCAGGTTCTTGTCGATACACCACTTGTGGGCGCTGGCGTAATAATCAGAGCCGTTAGCGACCTCGATTCCGTGCAGCCACTTGTTCTCGTAGAGCTTCGTATGAATGTCGAACCATCCCTCTTTATCCGGTTTCCAGCCCGGATGGTTCCAGAAGACAAACCCGTTCTGCTTGTTGGCCTCTTCGGCGCCGCCTGGGAAGTTGACGTCAAGCGGATTTATGTCGTTAAGGAATATGGCGTTGAAATGGCCGGGGGGAGTGTCGCGGGTGATTTCAGCGCCTTTTATCAGCAGGATTCCCTTATTCTTTGCCGTGCCTTCGGCGATCTCGTGCGGCCTGTTGTGATTGGTGGGGATATCTTTCTTGTGGGGCTGGTATTCGATGTGGTCGGTAATTGCGATGACGTCGAGCCCTTCGCGGGCGGCCTCATCGACTCGGACGGTGGGCCAGACGTTGCCGTCGGAGAAGACCGTGTGCATGTGCAGGTCGCACTTGAGGGTCTTGTAGCCGGGGATGTCGGGGAACTTGGCGCCGGCACAGAGGGCAAGCGACGACAGCAGGACAGAGATAATCAGGGCAAACAGCGCGATTCTGAGCTTCTTCATTTCGATAGTCCTTTCTGCTTTGAAACAATCGTATGCGTCTGCCGTTCAATCGGCCGACCGAGCACTGCCAGAGTACCATATTGGCGGTGCTGTCTGCAAGGCCCGTATGGCCGGAGCCGATTGGCTCAGGCTACTCCACCTTAACGGTCGCCCCTGCGGGAGAGTTGGCCAATTGGATTCGGATAGTATCGCGATGCTTCTCGACGGTCGGGGTGGTGTTCCAGCCTTCGGCGTTTGTTACGGTGACTTTTGGTTCGTCGGAGTCAGGCAGGAATACTCTCGCAACGGCCGGTGTGCCTTTCGGGCCGCGGATGGTGAAGGTGAGGGCGCCGTTTTCATATTCCTGAGCGCCGAGGCGATGAGTGGCATGCAGGACTGCGGGGGCAGCCCGGGCGATAATATCTTCAACGTCACGATACAGGCCGCTTTGGCCTGGCTGGAGTTCGACGCCGGCGAGCAGGGGGAGGTTTGGGTCGAAGATGTCGATAAGCCGGCCGGAGATCTGCAGGGGGGCTGTCTCGGCGTGAGCGACGATGAACGGTCCCCGCTTCATACAGAATGAGCCGGGCGTTTTGAGCGGCTGCGAGCCTGCGTGCCGCAGGGCGGTCTCGAGCAGAGGCAGATAAATCTCATCGGCTTTAGCCGGGTCGGCGAAGGCCTTCGGGGATATGTGATTGCGTATGACGGCGCCTTTTGCGAATTTCCATTCGGCATCGGCTTTTGGATTCGAGTTGAGCAGGCCGAGCAGGTGGTTCAATGGCGATTCGAAGCCGAGGTCCCGCCACCAGAGGCCTTTGGAAAGATCAAGGTCGTCGCCGCAGCCTCCGAGACAGACAAGAGAGCCTCCTGCTCTTACCCAGTCGGCCAGGGCGACATTCATGGAGGATTCGAGGGGTTTGAAGCTTTCGTATGAAAGTACGATGACATCGAACCGTGACATATAGGCGTCGTCGCCAAGGCGTTCGAGCAGGCAGGATGAGACGGGTATGCCTCTTTCGACGAGCGGCAGGAGCAGGCTGTAAACACCTTGCAGCCTCGGATGTTCGAGCTTTTGCCACATGAGCGTATCTGCGATTGCGATGCCGATGCCGCCGGTTACCGCATCATCTTCGGTACGGCCTTGGGGCTTTTGCGTGAGGTATTTGCCGCCTGCCGGGATTTCCTGGAGGGCCTGGGTTACTGCGAGTATGGTGATTCGGTAATCCTCTGGCGCCGGGGTCTTGCCGCCGGTGCCGTAGCCGGGGAGGAAGATTCTGTCGGGCCAGGGCATGATTTCGTATGAATCGACGTCCCTGCTCAGCAGCATTGCGGCGATGCAGTGCTTGTACCATTGTGCGAATTCGGCCCATTTATGGTTTGGGTCGTCCTCGACGGGGTCCACGAGCAGCCAGAGCTTCCTGCTGCTTGCTACGGTGAGCTGGGTGAAGTAATCGTAGAGGACGTATGCGGAGGTGAAGAAGCTTTTTCGCGGCGAGTCGTATGAGCCGAGCGCCCAGTTGACCGGGCCTGTCCATATCTGTCCTATGTAGCCGTCGATACCGGGGACAGCTGTCGATGTGCCGAGCGGGGCGACGAGCTGGGCGGCGATGTTGCTGTAGAGGGAATGTATCGGCAGGATGAACGGGACCTTTCGGCCTTGAGAGGCGGCGGATTTCCTGGTCTGTTCGAGGAGGCGGCGTTCGAGTTCGATGTAGAGTTCGTTTTTCAGTTGGGCGGTCAGGAATCGTGCCTTTGCGGATTCGTGCTGTCCCTGCCAGGGCGTTTTGTAGCGGTCCTGCCAGAGCAGACGGAAGCTCTTTTCGTAGCCCGTGAAGACGTGTGCAAGGGGTTCTTCGGGGAGTATTGCCTGTGCTCCTGCGTCGATGGATTTTCGGGTCATCTCTTCGAGGTATCGGATCCATCCTTCCGTCGGGAGCATGTACGGCCTGACGCCGGCGCACTTGACGATGTTTCCCTGACTGTCGCGTTCGACGTCGTCGCCGTGGGGCGTTGCGTCCCATTTGCCTGTCCAGTATTCGTTTGCGGCGTCGGAATCGGCGAAGAACATTCTGCCGACGGTGAAGCCGGCGTCCCGCCAGGACTTGAGCTGTGCGGCGAAATCGGCGCCGTGACGGTGCAGTATTACGGCGTCAACTGCGATTGCCAGGCGGCCGTCGCAGGCGGTGTTTGTCTGAAAGATTGTCTTGGCCCGGAGGAAGTCGGGGTTTGCATCGCCGGGGACGGCCGGCAGCAGGATGGCGAAAGCGAGAAAAATGGTGCAATTGATTGTCATGCGATTGGCGAGCATGCAAGGGGCCTGGAGAGTTTTGGATTCTGGTCTGTCATATGAGCAGAGTGTATTGCAAAGAGGATGAAAGGTAAAGGGGCGGTATGAAATCGTCGCTCGTCGCTTGTTGCTCGTCGCTTGTGGCGCGGCGCTCGATTCAATAACCTGGCCGAAGGGTTCGTAGGTGTATTGCCTCACCACATCGCCGTCATCGTCGATTACCAAACGCACGGGTGCCTTAGAGGCACGTAAGATCGAGTGGCGAAAGAGATTGCCGCGTCGCTT
>JAFGCD010000102.1 GCA_016932835.1 Sedimentisphaerales bacterium | reverse complement strand
CTCCTTGAGTTCTGTTGGAAAAACCGTTCAAAACACACTCAAGGAGGCTCTATGCACATCCCGTGCCAAAACGGGTAATCGCGTGCAGCTTTCTCGATTGACGCCTGCCTGAAGGAATCCTAAAATAAGCCCGGCCACTATTTTTGAAAGGGAAAAAATGGATTTCGACCAGAATGAGGATATTCCAGATCTGAGATCGCCGCAGCAGTCGCCCCCGCCGGGGTATATTCCCCCCGTATCATACTATCCGCCCCCAATGCCGCCCAGGAAAAGCAGTGCATGGAAGATATTCGTTCGCATCATTCTTGTAATGTCGATACTCGCCAATATCCTGATGTTTGTGATGCTCCTCGGTCTGGGCGCCTTTCTCGTAACCGGCCACGGCATGCTTTCCGAGCACCTGATCAGGGAGAGTGACGCGAAGGATAAAATCGCCGTAATCAGCGTCGAAGGCATAATACACAGCCAATTGGCCGACAGCGTGTACGACCAGCTCGAAGCGGCTGCGTCGGACAGGAATGTCAAAGGTCTGATTGTTCGCGTCAATTCACCCGGCGGAACGATATCGGGAAGCGACGGCATATACCATATGATTCAGCAGTACCGCAAAGAGCACAGCAAACCCGTCGTTGCATTCATGCAGGGAGTCGCCGCATCAGGCGGGTACTACGCATCCGTCGCCTGCGAGAAAATTATCGCCGAGCCGACGACAATAACAGGCTCCATCGGCGTTATAAGCTGGTGGCTCGTCGTACAGGAACTGCTCGAAGACAAGCTCGGCATAATGCCCGTGACAGTCAAATCCGGCAGGAAGAAGGACTGGCCCACCTCATTCAGGAAGCCGGACGCCGAAGAACTCGAATACATCGAAAACAAACTGATAAGACCTGCATACGGCAGGTTCCTGACCGTCATTGCAGAGGGCAGAAAGGGAATCCTGACCGTCGGCGAGATTGCACCGCTGGCCGACGGCGCGATATTCGCCGCCGAGGAGGCCAGAAAGGAAAAGCTAATAGACGATATCGGCTATCTCGACGACGCTATAGCAATGGTCAAGTCAATGGCCGGTATTCAGGATGCCCGTGTAATAGAGTATCGCAGGCCCTTCTCCTTCGGGGACCTGCTGATACAGAAGAATAACACCCTGAAGATCGATAGAAACACCCTGTACGAAATCGGCACGCCGCAGATACTCTATCTCTGGAGCGCGTACTGAGCCGGCGTCAATCAACGGGAAACTGATGCGATGGGTTCGTGTGCCATCGCTTTTTGGTGTTGCCAATAGTAAGTCTGGAGGCGATCTGTTATGAAATCTCTACTCACAAGGCGGTCGTTCATGAAAAAGACATCCTTCGGATTCGGTGCTGCGGCGATTGGCGCGCTCGGGGCCGGCCGGATCTTCGCTGCTTCTGCGAGCACCGATAAACTCGCACTCCTCGGCGGCGTACCAGTCAGGACCAAGAGCTTCACCCAGCCCTGGCCGATATTCGATGACAATGAAGAAAAGGCCCTGCTAAAGGCACTTCGCAGCAGGAACTGGTGTTGCCTGCGAGGCAATGCCGTTTATGATTTTGAGAAGACGTTTGCGGAAGCCATGGGTGTCAAGAAAGCCATCCTGACCAACGGCGGCACCACCGCTCTGAGCGCTTCTCTGCACTGTCTCGGCGTCGGCCCGGGCGATGAGGTCATCACCACGCCCCACACCTTTGTCGCAACAATAAACGTCATAACCAACCTGCCCGCCTTGCCTGTATTCGTCGATATCGACCCCGACACGGGCTCTATAAACGCCGACTTGATTGAGGGCGCGATTACCGAGCACACAAAGGCCATTGTGCCCGTCCACCTTTCGGGCTTTCCTGCGGATATCGAGAAGATTCTCGATATCGGCAGCAAGCACCGAATCCCCATTGTCGAAGATGCATGTCAGTCGGTTTTCGCCGAATCCAACGGCAGGAAGATCGGCACTTTCGGCGTCACGGGCTGCATCAGCTTCCAGGAGTGGAAATCCCTCGTCGCCGGCGAAGGAGGAGCTATCCTGACAGACGACGAAAACATGATGCGAAAATGCGCCGCATTCATAAACAACGGCAGGGACCCCAAAGGGCAGATTAAGGGCTATCCATTCCCCGGCTCGAATCACCGCATGACAGAATTCCAGGCCGCTGTACTCACCGAACAGTTCAGGCGATTTATAGAACAAGACAGAACCCGCCAGGCAAACGGCAAGTACCTCGAAGAGGAACTCGCACAAATTCCCGGCCTCAAACCCAGAAAAAGATACAACTCCACTACGAGAATTACCTATGTAGCCTTCGAGATGGACTACGACCGCAAGCATTTCAAAGGCGTCCCGGCGGCGAAATTCGCCCAAGCTCTAAGGGCCGAAGGAATCCCCATATCCGGCAAAATGAGAAGCTATTCCGGCGGCTGTCATCGCGAAGGCATGCTCGAAGCTCATCTCAGCTCCAGCGCGTTCCAGGCCTCGTTTTCAAAAGCCAGACTGCAGAAATACAGACAATCGCTGCGATTGCCTGTAATGGATAATGACCCACCGACCGAAAAGGAAATGCTCACGGCCGACAGTAAGATCCCGTTGCTCGGCACAAGAAAGGATATGGACGACATCCTGGAGGCATTCCACAAAGTCAGCGATAACATCGACAAGCTGACTTAGAGTACTAAGGCCCTTAGATTCTGTCACTGCAATAGGTCCTGTTCCGCCCGGCTCTGCAGGGACTCTAAAAAGGCCACACCTTGAAGACCTGCCTGCCGTGGCGCGCCGGTTCGAACGGACCGGGAAAAGGATTGTTCGTATCTCTTTTCCTGCCGGTGTAATCGGTATCGATTCGATGCACTGAGCCGTCAGGCTGCT
This sequence comes from Sedimentisphaerales bacterium, assembly GCA_016932835.1. Lineage (GTDB taxonomy): Bacteria > Planctomycetota > Phycisphaerae > Sedimentisphaerales > Anaerobacaceae > JAFGCD01. The sequence goes on along the minus strand of JAFGCD010000102.1, from coordinate 4,036 downwards.
CGTAACGTAATCCCGAAATCTTCGCCTTGCCCAGCATATCACTGGTCACCAGCTTTCTGCTTTGTTCCTCACTCCATACCCTCTCAATCGCGATATGAAGCGATATCACATCGTCTTCTTCGCTCAGTTCGATTCCTGGGTCGAACTCGGTTTTCACCACAGCCTGCTGCTCATCCTTGCCGGGCTTGGCCCCCTTGAGAAAAACATTCCCGCTTATTTGCATCGCCTGGGCGGCCTTGTCGTATTCGGCCAGGCCGTTGTAGCCGACGAAGATGTTGTTGTAGAACCTGTCGTCACCGCCGGGGATATTGTGAAGACCGGCAACCTCCGTCGAGTGCGCCGGGTGGTAGGGCGTCTCTCTGCCCAACTCGGGCCGATGAACTACCCGACCGGCGAAGAGATTGTGTGCGTATGCACCGCCTTGCGACATATCGAACAGCGATGTCGGGGAGAGAAAGAGGTTCTGCGCCACAAGAAACGGCCCGTGGTTCACCTCCACAAACAGGTCCTCGCTCGGACCGTTGTCGTGCAGCAGGTTTCGAGTGACATAAGTTCCCTGCGCCATCCAGTCCAGCCAGATGCCGCGACATGCGCGGTAAATGTGGTTTCTGCTTATGACCGTGTCTATTGCCGCGTGCAGTTTAATTCCCGCCATCTCCGCACCGGTGAAAAGCTGCCGAACGTGGATGTCGTGAATCACGTTGCCGGTGATCCTGCACGAAATCGCCCCGAGGCTGCCTACGATACCAGCCTGTTCACAATGACAGATCCGGTTGTTCCGGACAATATGCCCGCCAATATTGTCCATACGCCAGCCGTTTTCCAGCGCGCGCTCGATCGTCTTGACATAGCCCTCCGCGGTATCCTGCGAGGTGTTGTCGTACTCATCCCCGTACTTGCCGAGCGTCACGCCAACGCAGGTTGAGTACCGGATGTCGTTATCCTCGATGATCCACCCCTTGCTCCAGTGCGTTCCGATAAGCCCCACCTGCTCGGCGGTAGGAGGCGCCCACGGCGTCGCCGCATGCATCATAGTAAATCCGCGCACTGTAATATAGTTGACACCTGGCCTGGCAGGGTAGAATACCGACCGGCGGACGTTGACCTCGACCTCGGCCTCGTTGGGATTTACGCCCTTGAACTGGGCCCAGATTACCGTATTGGAAGAATCCACCTTCGCAAACCACAGCCGCAGGCCCTCGGGCTCATCCCCTTCAAGTCCGCGGAATACAAGGCAGACGGTCTTTCGCCCACTCAAAGGCTTGATTTTAGGTTTGAACGAAGACCATGATTGCCATCCGCCGGTGTTCGGAACCGTACACTTGCCGACCAACTCGCCATCGGGCCCGTCAAGGCGAATCTCGATGACCCCGCCGCTCGTCACGGACGCAGCGCGAATCTCCACCTGCTCGCTTCCTCGCCCGAAGTCAACGCCTTCGTATCGCACCCAGTCGCCATGCTCGATCCACCCGATGCACTCTCCTCCTTCCGAACACGGCGCCGTCTGGATGCCGCTTTGCGCCGCGAAACTCTTCGCCGCGACCCGTCCACTTTCCGCCGATACTTCGCCTGGTTGAAACCAGGCTACGTTCAGAAGGTACTGCTGATTGCTCGCAGAGTACGATGCACCAACCTCGCCCGCCGGTTTGAGTACGTCTTCCAGCGCCGCCGCCTCTGTGAGCCAGTGCTCGTTCAGATACACCGCACCGGTGTGGTGTTCTCGACCCTTTGCGTAGAACCAGTCACCCTTGATCAGATCGCTGTATGGGTTGAAGGCCCCAAAGAGGCTGTTTGGGATTACAACCTTCCACGTATCATTCTCAGCCTTAGTCCACCCCTTGACGACTTCCGAACCCTTGATGACGGCTTCTTCGCCGGGCGCCGCTCGGTAGATGATTCGCTTGTCATTCGATTCTCCACCGCGACTCGGTCGAATCTCTTCGCGATAGACTCCCCCGCGAACCGTGATCGTATCGCCGCCTTTCGCCAGCGCCGCCGCCGCTGAAATACTGCGAAGCGGCTTCGACGCCAAGCCGCTGTTCGAGTCACTGCCGTCTGGTGAGACGTGATATTCCCTCGCTGAAGCTGCCGATACCGCCGCAGCTAAAAGAATGATTAGTGCTTGTCTTCTCATAGTTCTACTCCGTTGAACGCCTTTTTCAGTATGTCCGGATGAAAATTACTGCTATACGTATTGTATTGCTGCTTGAATCTTATTGCTTGAGAACTTGGCTTTTGTCGAAAGCTACGGTGACAAGCCTGTTGATTTGAACACCGTTCACTTTTTGCGTATAGCCGCCCGCCCAGGATATTTCCAGGTTCACCTGCCCTTCGCATTCGCCAAGACCGAAGTGCAACGTCATCTCGTTCTGGTTGCCCTCACCTGTGCCGGCTTCTACTTGCCGGGTGACCGCATACTCTCCGATCGCAATACGGACCCGGCTGCCGATAGCGCTTCGGTTGATATTCTTGCCGTCGCCTGTGAGTCGCACTCTCAGCCAACTTCCCCGCCCGCCCCGGTTAACAAAGAGCATCCCGCCTGTGGCAAGGTCTATGTCACCATCATTGTCGAAGTCCGCCCACGCCGCCTGATAAGTTGGAGGCAATTGCGCCAGGCCGGCCTCGACCGTCGCATCTGAAAATTTCCACCCCCCATCGTTCCGAAATAGCACCGGATGGTTCTCCTTCCCGAATGACGCAATCGCGTAAACCGTTGTGAGGAACAAATCGAGATCGCCGTCATTATCATAGTCTCCCGTCGCCGGAGATGCGTACGATTCCTGATAGTGAACGCCGCATTGCCCCTTGTTCTCGAAGATATATTCCTTGGCCGGCCCCGAGTTTTTCAGGAAAAACGAATGAGGCTGATGCCCGCGAGAGTCATCGTGTGCAAAGTTGCCTGCGAAAAGGTCCATGAATCCGTCGTTATCGAAGTCGCCCCAGGCCGCTCCTATCGAGTGTCCGCCGCTAAAACCTTCCCACGTTGCAGTACCGTTGTGCGAAGCGGCTACATCGCTGAATCTACCCGCACCGTCGTTTCGCCAAAGCAGGTTGGGTTGTAGCCGGTAGTTCGAGACGTACACGTCCACATCGCCGTCTGCATCGAAATCGCAGCATGTCACGCCGCGCGCCCGATACCGATTCTCAGACCAGGCCTTCTCCAGCAGTCGCCCCTGGCGGTTGAGCAGTATCATGTCCGGATACGTTATACCCCTCTCCCAGTCCTCATATCCGCCTGCGTAAATATCGATATAACCATCCCTGTTGAAATCCCCGCACGCCGCCCCTCGACATATGCACTCGCCGATGTCGCCCGCAACGGCGACCTTCTCGAAGCCGGCGCCTTTTAGATTCCGAAGCAGCGCCCATTGTGACCACGAGAAGTAATCCACAAAACCGTCGTTGTCGAAATCACCGAATAAGCCGGCCCCCATCACAGCGGTCTTCTTGAATCCCTTTCCCTCCTCGTTGTGCCAGAATTCGCCTGCTGCGCACATATCCACCCACCCGTCATTATCCCAGTCGCCCCAGGCCGTTGCGCCGTTACCGGATTTCAGGCCGAGCTTTACACTGCAATCCTCGAAGACCGCCTGACCACCGGCGCCCGTCGTCACAACTGCCGGCAGGCACATTATTGACAACGCTGCCACTATCACTTGTCGAAGCCTTCTGATTTCATGCCCGTACATGCCACAATAATAACAAGCCCCTGTCGTCAGTTAAATAACAATTATTGATACCGAACGGTCGGAACACACGCAGCAGGGCGTGCAAACGCGGTACGAAGGTCGGGGGAACTGCGAGATTCGACGGAATATGAGCAACTCCGACATTATGCGAAGTGGTAATGGGCGATACAGGAATCGAACCTGTGACCCGCTGATTAAGAGTCAGCTGCACGAAAACAGTAACACCTTTTCAAGTAAAAACTTACGAAAAGCCGAAAACAGCGCTTACAAACCAGCTTACAAAAAGAATTCAGAAATGTCCTCGAATCCAGCGGAGGAAATACCTCAAGATTTAGCTGAGATGGTGG
>JAFGCD010000101.1 GCA_016932835.1 Sedimentisphaerales bacterium | reverse complement strand
CCGATGCCCGAACTTCAGCTTATAGGTCTTCGCCCCTAAAGCAAGCGCCAGAAGCTGATGCCCCAGGCATATCCCGAATATCGGAACCTTCCCTAAAAGCTCCTTGATAGTCTCAACCGCATAGCCCACCGGCGCCGGGTCCCCCGGCCCGTTACTCAAGAAAACCCCGTCAGGCCGCTTGCCGAGCACAGCCTTCGCCGATGTCCCCGCCGGTACAATGCTCACGTCGCACCCGTACCCCCGCAGCAGCCGAAGAATATTCTGCTTCACCCCGTAATCGAACGCGACAACCTTGAACTTTTTCCCAGGTTTGTGTTGCCACGGATTAAGAACGTCAACCACCCCCTTATCCCACTTATAAGCCCTTCTCACAGTGACATCCTTAACGATATCCCTGCCGACAAGGCCCGGATACTGCTCTAACAAACCCTTGAGCTTTGATACCCGTAGCTCATCCGAAGATATAATCCCCTTCATCGCCCCTTCCGTGCGGATATGCCGCACCAGTTGCCGCGTGTCGATCCCCTCCAGTCCGACCACCCCGTTCTCTGCCAGGTAATCGGCCAGCCCATCCTCATTCCGCCAGTTACTCGGATACCCGCAATTCTCCTTAACGATGAACCCCCTCGCGAAGACCTTTCTCGACTCCAGGTCCTCTCCATTCGTTCCCACATTGCCGATTTGCGGATACGTCATCGTGATTATCTGTTCGTTATACGATGGGTCGGTAAGTATTTCCTGGTAACCTGTCATGCTCGTATTGAACACGACCTCCCCGCACTTATGCCCGCGCGCGCCGAAGCCCTCCCCCTCGAACACCGTCCCGTCTTCTAACAGCAAAATCGCTTTCACTCTTACCGCCTTCTTATTTGTCGCCCGCAATCCGTCGGAAAATTGCAGCAATCCGGGATGTCGCCGGGCAGAACATAAGTCATTATGAAACAGCCTATCCCGACAAAGTCGGGATTCCACATTTTTGCACTTTACACTTTGATCTTTGCACGTTCAAACCGGCCGAAGACCGGTGTGAACTCACCGGTAGTACAACTGTATCGGTTTAACACTAAGTTTTTCCCGCTTCAACGCCTCCAGCGCACGGACCACAGCTTCCGCCCCGCGGATCGTGGTGACATAAGGCACTTGCCGATCCAAAGCCGTCCGCCTTATCGCGAACGAATCCGTTATCGAGCGCTTCCCGACGGTCGTATTGATTATCAAATCGATCTTGTCGTTGATTATCTGGTCCACTATATGGGGCCGGCCTTCCGCCATCTTCAGTACAAACTCCGAAGGAACGTTATTTTTGATTAGCGCGATGCACGTCCCTTTCGTTGCGAGAATCTTGAATCCCATCGAGTGAAGTTCCCGTCCGACTTGGACTCCTCGCTCTTTGTCGCTGTCTTTGACACTGAGAAACACGTTCCCGCCGATCGGCAGGCTGTTGCCCGCCGCTATTTGGCTCTTGGCGAACGCGATCCCGAAATCGTCCGAGATGCCCATAACCTCGCCAGTCGAGAGCATCTCCGGCCCAAGAAGAGTATCGATACCCGGGAACTTCAAGAACGGGAACACCGCCTCCTTAACGCAGTAGTGTTCCCGCCGCACTTCCTTGGTGAATCCGACCTCGTCCAAAGTCATTCCCGTCATGACCTTCGCCGCTATCTTCGCCAGCGGCGCACCGATAGCCTTGCTCACAAATGGAATCGTCCGAGACGCCCGCGGGTTGACCTCCAGTATATAAACCAGCTCGTCTTTAACCGCGAACTGAACGTTCATCAGTCCCTTGACTTTAAGCTCCAGCGCGAGCATCTTGGTCTGCCTGCTGATCTCATCGAGCACTTTCTTGCTAATCGAAACCGGCGGCAGAGAGCACGCGCTGTCACCCGAATGCACCCCCGCCTGCTCGATATGCTCCATAATCCCGCCGATTACAACCAGCTTGCCGTCGCTGATTGCATCGACATCTAATTCGACCGCATCGTCCAGGAATTTATCTATCAGAATCGGATGCTCACCCGACGCCTCGATTGCATTCGCAACACAACTCTCCAGCCCCGCCTCGTCATACACAATCTCCATCGCCCGACCCCCCAACACGAAGCTCGGACGAATCAGAAGAGGATAACCAAGCCGCTTCGCAATCTTCAGCGTCTCTTCGTAGCTCGTCGCCGTCCCGCTGTAGGGCTGCCGAAGTTTCAGTTTCTTAACCAGCCTGTTGAACCGCTTGCGGTCCTCGGCCAGATCGATACTATCCGGAGAAGTTCCGATTATCTTAACCCCAGCCTGCTCAAGAGCAACCGCCAGCTTCAATGGAGTCTGCCCCCCGAACTGAACAATCACCCCGTCAGGCTGCTCCTTCTCCACGATACTCATCACATCCTCGAACGTCAGCGGCTCGAAATAAAGCCGATCCGATGTATCGTAGTCCGTCGAGACGGTCTCGGGGTTGCAGTTGACCATCAGGCTTTCTATGCCGATTTCGCGCAGGGCGAAGGCGGCGTGGACGCAGCAGTAGTCGAATTCGATTCCCTGGCCGATTCGGTTGGGGCCTCCGCCGAGGATGATTACCTTCCTTCGGCCGGTGGGGTTGGCTTCGCAGTGGCGTTCGAAAGCCGAATACAGATAGGGCGTTGTCGCCTCGAACTCGGCGCCGCAGGTATCGACGGTCTTATAGACGGCCTCGACGCGCAACTGCTTGCGGCGTTTGCGGATTTTCGGCTCGCCGACGGCCCAGATTTGAGCGAGATACTTGTCGGCAAAGCCGTACTCCTTGGCCTGTCGCATCGTTTTTGCGGTTACGGCCTTGAAGGTTTTCTTCTTCAAGGCGGCTTCGAGCTTCACGATGTCGTGTATGTTGTTGAGGAACCATGGGTCAATTTTCGTAAGGTCGAAGAGCTCGGCGGTTGTGAATTTTCTGCGGAATGCCTCGGCTACGTACCAGAGCTTGTCCCAGCAGTTTGTCCGGAGTTTGCTTTTTAGCTGGGGGGTGGAAATGCCGGCGTCGATATGCCGGCTGTCGAGTGAATAGCGGTCTATTTCCAGCGAGCGAATTGCCTTCTGGAGCGATTCCTTGAAGGTCCTGCCTATGGCCATGGCCTCGCCGACCGATTTCATCTGCACCGTGAGCAACGGGTCGGTATTTGGGAATTTCTCGAACGTAAAACGAGGCCACTTCGTGACCACGTAATCGATCGTCGGCTCGAAGCAGGCCGGCGTCTTCTTTGTGATGTCGTTGGGGATTTCGTCCAGCGTGTACCCGACGGCCAGAAGCGAGGCGATCTTCGCGATTGGAAAGCCCGTGGCCTTGGACGCCAGGGCGGAACTTCGCGAGACCCTTGGATTCATTTCTATTACGTAAAGCTTTCCATTCCCAGGGTTTACGGCGAATTGGATGTTCGAGCCGCCGGTCTCGACGCCGATAGCCCGGATTATCTTGAGGGAGGCATCGCGCATTATCTGGTACTCTTTGTCGGTCAGCGTCTGTGCCGGGGCGACGGTTATAGAATCGCCCGTGTGGATACCCATCGGGTCGAGATTCTCAATCGAGCAGACGATGACGACGTTGTCCTTGCGGTCACGCATTACCTCAAGCTCGTACTCTTTCCAGCCGACGACGGACTCCTCGACGAGTATCTGGCTTTTGGGGCTAAGGTGCAGGCCCCATTTGACGTGCTGCTCGTACTCGGCACTGTTGTAGGCGACGTTGCCGCCGTGGCCTCCGAGTGTGTAGCTGGGGCGAATGATGGCGGGAAAGCCGATTTCCTCGATAATCTTGCGGGCCTCTTCGATGCTGTGCGCGTAGCCGCTCTTTGGGACTTCGAGGCCGCAGGCCTGGATTGTCTTTTTGAAGAGGTCGCGTTCTTCGGCCTTCTTGATGGATTTAAGATTGGCGCCGAGCATCCGGACGCCGTATTTCTTGAGGACTCCTCTTTCGGCCAATTCGACGGCGGTATTTAGGCCTGTCTGGCCTCCGAGGGTGGGCAGGAGGCTGTCCGGGCGTTCCCTGCGGATGATCATTTCGACCATTTCGGGCGTGATAGGCTCGATATATGTTCGGTCGGCCATTTCCGGGTCGGTCATTATTGTTGCGGGGTTGCTGTTGACCAAAACGACCTTATAGCCCTGCTGGCGGAGGACCTTGCAGGCCTGTGCGCCGGAATAGTCGAACTCGCAGGCCTGGCCTATTACTATGGGGCCGGAGCCTATTATGAGTATTTTCTTGATGTCTTTTCGTTTCGGCATTGGTCGTTTCCAACTGTACGGGCGTTGCAAATAACTGTTCGCAGGCCTTGTGCGCAGCGAAATCGGCCGGGCGTCGATAGACCGGCCCCCCATTCTGCGACCGTATTTCGTGGGGGTCTTGGACACTATATTGACAGAAGGGCTCTTCTGCAAGTGTGAATTGCTAATATTCTGAATAAGCAGCGATAAATCCGAAATTCTCCCCGACGAGGCGAGACTAACCGCCGAGAACGCAGTGATCGCAGAAAGTAGAAGACAGAAGACAGGAGACAGGAGGGAGGAAATCCGAAATCCGAAGTTCGAAATCCGAAACAATGTCGAAATCAGAATCTTCAAATGGCCAAAACAGGAAGGTCGGCTGCAGAGGTGTTTTAGAAGCACATAAGATCGAGTGGCGGGAGGGGCCGGGAACGAGGAACGAGAAACCAGCGACGAGGCACGCGAAACCAGTGAGGAAAAGCGGCTGGCGGCCTTATCGGGAAAATTCAGCACGGCGAACTCGCCGTGGTACTTCTTCGCGGCTGCGTCGTAGGCCCTGGCGGCTTGGGCTTCGTCCCTGAAACTCCCCAGATAGATTCTCCGGTTGTTAACCGTAATTCGGGCATACCATTTCTTTTTGCATTCCTTGCGCCATCCGATTCCCTTGTATCGTGAATGCCTATAGACGGCGCGCCTCTTCCGGTTCCACGTATTCTGCGCGTACGTGGCAGGTCGCAGGTTGGCCCGCCGGTTATCCAGCCCGTTATGGTTGATATGGTCGATAATGCGCCCTTTACCAGCACGGATAACCTGACGGTGCATCCGTACGAGTCTTTCCTTGCTGGACTTGCCGATTCGTTCCCGTCTGCTGGCGTAGAACGTGTGTGTCCCATCCACTGCAATCCATCTATATTGCCGAAGGCGCTCGTAGTCTTCCGGGTCAACGATTGCGTATCGAGGCTGGGCGAAGGGTATGCGGCGGAAGGCGTAGCCGTATCGCGCCCGGCGGTAGAGCAGCAAGGGGGCTATGGCCAGGCGGCTTAGGCGGGTCCGGAGTATGTTGGCAATTGACATTTTGTCCTCTCTCAAGAGATATCAAAGATCAAGAATCAAATAGAAAAATGACATATCAAACATTAGAGACCACAGGCGGCCCGCGGCCGTCTCGGCGGGTTTAGGACATTTGAGCATTTGGATTTCTAATTTGTTTCGGATTTCGATATTCGTATTTTGTGTTTTCTGTTTTTTGACCCGAGAGGCAAAAAAACAGATGCCCCCCATATATAGGCGCGAACCTGCGCATTTGGTCGAAATTTCGATGTTTTTTTGTCACTCCAAATCCGCTAAGTCGCTCGCCCGGAAGGAATAAAAAAAAATTTCACTTTTTCCATTTTCCCTTTTTACCCCCTGCGCGTTTGGTCGGAATATCGAGAAAAACGCCTTTGCCTATCTTAACAGGCAAGGTGCATGAGCACCCTTGTCATTCTCAGCGGAGCGAAGAATCTATTCCAAACAGAGCGTAGCGTGTGCATTGCACACCAAAAAAGCTATTCCAGACACCCTGCGCACAAAGTCATTGCGAGGAGGCCCTTTGGGCCGACGTGGCAATCTCACCACTGACGACGAACGACGAGCGACGAATCACGAGCGACGAATCACGAGCGACGAATCACGAGCGACGAAATATGCTTCACGCTTCACGAGATACGCTCCCTATGGGATAAATTCACGAGGATTATTTCTTGACCGGATAAAGATTGGCGGGTATTGTGAGATCCAAGGCCGTAAGGCCCGGCCTTGAAGATTGCGGTTAAATAGGGAAGTGGTGTGCGGTGCACACCCTACCATCGGCTCGCAGAACAGGGTTACGGGGAATAATGAATTTGGTGTGCGGTGCACACCCTACGGGACACGTTTGGCTCCCGTGCGAAGAGGTACAGGACAAATATGGATCCAAATATTGTGCAGGTCGATATTGTTGGATTTTCACTGGTTTCAGATGTAATTATTCCTTTTGCAAGCGCTATTGTTGGCGTTGTGGTCGGTGCAATCGGATCGTTCCTCCTGATTCGGTGGCAAGTGAAGCGTTCCCATGAACTGGAGATCAAGAGGCAGAAAGATAATGAGGCGGGAGAGTTGCAGAATATGTACAAATCCCTTCTTGCCGGGGCGAAGGGGTATTGGCAATCGATTGGCCCGTATGAAAAAACGATCAACTCGCTGAAGAGAAAGAACCCTACGTTCCTTTTCGGAGGGCCGGTTTCACATTCGCTGCCAGGATATGAGGAGAATGTTCACTTGATCCCAAGGATTAAGGATCGACAATTGCTGGAGATGGTAATGGCGTCGCATTACAGCATTGGCGACTTCACGCGAGTGATGGTGGGGCACAACAACTTATTTAAAGAGTATGAGGATTCTCACTGGCGTGCTATCCGCAGCAAAGATACGGTTGACCGGTCACAGGCCGAACAACGGTTGGAAGAACTGAAAGTGACAACCGACACAGTGCAGCAACGGTTTGAGTGCATGAAGAATAACTTAACGGATATGATTGATTTGCTGCAGAAAATCCAGGAACCTTCAGGCGATTAGTTTTGTAGGGTGTGCAATGCACACCTTTTTGTTTTAGGTTGATGATGTCATGCCGAATTACAGGCGTGCGATTGTTCCGGGGGGCGTGTTCTTCTTTACGGTGGTTACTCACCGCAGGCGATGTATTCTTGCGGATGAACTGGGTCGCGAGTGTCTTCGGCGGGCGATTGCTGAGACACAGGCGGAACATTCGTTTGAAATGGAGGCTGTTGTACTGCTGCCTGACCACCTTCACTGTATATGGCGGCTGCCGGAGAATGATGCGGACTTCTCGAAACGGTGGGGACAAATCAAGAGCAGGTTCACCAGGTTGTGGACCCGTGCCGGAGGCCGGGAAGCAGCAGTTTCGCAAACGCGCCGCGAACATAGAGAACGCGGAATTTGGCAAAAGCGATTCTGGGAGCATAGAATTCGGGATGAGGGCGATCTGATTCGACACGTAAATTACATTCATTTTAATCCGGTAAAGCATGGTCTGGCTCGGTGCCCGCACGAGTGGCAGTATTCGAGTTTCTCACGCTGGGTCAGGGGTGGATATTACAATGAAGATTGGCTTTGTGATTGTGATGGCCGTAAGGCTGTTGTCCCAAAAGATCTGCTCGCAGAACAGGTTTACGGGGAATAATGAATTTGGCGTGCGGTCCTTTGGACCCCTCACGGGGTGCACACTCTGCCGCTGTCATCTCTGCGTGGTTCGTGGTAGAATGATTCGTGTTCATCCGTGCCTGAAAAACTCGAAATGCGGATAACGAAATACGAATAACGAAATATGCCGTGAGATTGTAAATGGAGATTTGGTTATGGAATCTACGAGCAAGGCGAATTGGGTAGCGGGGATGAGTTGTATAGGGGGGATTGCGACCGGAGTAGTAGCATTGGTGATGGGTATGGACGAGGGCAAAATAACCGGTGCGGCGTATATGGCCGCTGCGGCGCTTGCGTTCGGATTGACGGCAATTGCGGTTCTGCGGAAGTAGAGGTCAGAAGACAGAAGATAGGAGACAGGAGACAGAAGACGGATTTGTTGCTCGTGAAGAGCATCGGCCCTTCCATTCGGTGTCGGTGAAATTCAAATATCCAAATCAGAAAACCCAATTCTGATATCGTCAGAGCAGTTTTGGTCATTCGAGTTTTGACAATCAGGGCTTGTTTCGTATTTCGGACTTCGTATTTCGGATTTGACACACCCCATTCACCCATCCACTCATCTTCATATATTTTCTCTGTGATTTCTGCGGTCTCTGTGGCAAAATGGTTCTTGTTAGTTCCGGCAATCGAACAGGTGTCTTGAAAGGAGCTTTTGCATGGTCCGTGTTTCAGGGATGATTCTGGTTTCTATGGTTTTTTGTATTTTTATTGCGGTTTCGGCTGCTGCTGCCGGCGGCGATCTTGATGATGCGATTCGGCGGCATCGTATGGGTGTCTTGGTTGTCGAGGCCAGGCCCGGGGTAAGCGTGGGTGTCGAACAGGTACGTCATGAATTCTGGTTCGGGGCTGCGATCTCGTCTTCGATGTTCCGGGGCAGGGGCGATTCGGAGGATGCGCGCAAGTACAAGGAGGTATTCCTGGCGAATTTCAATGCCGCCGTTACCGAAAATGCCCTGAAATGGCATGCCATGGAGCCGCGAAGGGGGCGCGTGGATTATTCTGTGGTCGATGCTATCCTCGAATGGACCGAGGCGAATGAGATACCGCTTCGCGGTCATAATATTTTCTGGGGGATACCGGGCCGGGTCCAGGATTGGCAGAAACAGATGGACGACAAGGAGCTTTATGAGGCGCTTGAGGCGCGGGCGACGAGCATCGGGCGGCGGTATAAGGGGCGATTTGCAGAGTACGACCTCAATAACGAGATGATTCACGGCAACTACTACGCCGATCGTCTCGGGCCTGGTATCACGAAGCAGATGGCCATGTGGGTTAAAGCGGCCGATCCGGAAGCACGGCTGTATCTGAATGATTACGATATTCTCACGGGTAATCGGCTTGGCGATTATATCAGGCACATTCGCGGGCTTGTCGATGAGGGGGCTCCTATCGACGGGGTTGGCGTTCAGGGTCATCTTCACGCCGATTCGTTCGACGCAGGGAAGCTTCGCCATGCGCTCGACAAACTCGGGGAGGAGGGTCTGCCGATTTGCATTACCGAGTTCAACTTTCCCGGGCAGCGTTCTCGCGTTTATCAACGGAGGGATTTGGAGTTGACGGCGCAGGAGGAGCAGGCCAAGGCAGAGGCCTTGAGGGAGTACTATCGCATTTGCTTCGGTCATCCGGGGGTCAAGGGCATTTTGATGTGGGGCTTCTGGGAGCGTGCGAACTGGATTCCTCAGTCGTCGCTTTACCGGCGTGACTGGAGTCCTACGGCTGCGGCGAAGGCGTATCGGGATCTGGTATTCGGGGAATGGTGGACTCGGTGGGAAGGCAAGGCCGGCCAGGACGGTTACTGTCGCGTGCCGGCGTTTTTCGGGCGGTATCGCGTTAGCGTTGAGGGTATTGAGAAGACTGTTCACCTCAAGAAGGCGGCAGGGCGGGCGAGTGTTTCGTTCCGGTAGGCTCTGCCGGCGGCGCCGGTCCCGTTTGCGGGGCAGGTTTTATCGTGAAGGTTGGAATCCGAGGTATGCATGATTAGAAGTTTCAGGTTAGCAACGGTGTTCCTGTCGGGGTGCTTGTTTTTTTTGGGGTGCGGCGGGGCAAGGCCGGAGCGTTCGCTTTGCGCGGCTTATAAGGGGCGGTTCAATATAGCGGTCGGGCTCGAGGGGAGGCTGCCGGAGGACTACTCGGATAGGGAACTGGACCTGATTCGCACGCAGTTCAGCGTTCTGACGCCCGCCAACTGCATGAAGATGTACCACATCCAGCGGCAGGAGGGCGTATTCGATTTCGAGCAGGCCGATGCGTTCGTCGCTTTCGCAGCCGAGAACAAACAGAAGGTGCTGGGCCACTGCCTGATATGGGCGAAAGACGTTCGCACGCCGAGGTGGTTTTTCGAGAACGGCGAAGACGGGCCGACTCGCGAGATTCTGCTCGGGCGGATGCAGAGGCACATCGAAACGGTTGTCGGGCGCTATCGCGGGAAGGTCCCTTACTGGGATGTGGTGAATGAAGCGCTGGCGGACGACGAGAATTTCATTCGGCCGAGCAGCTACCTGTCGGTGATAGGGGAGGACTTCATCGCGAAGGCGTTCGAGTATGCCCGCGCAGCCGACCCCGAGGCCATGCTGATATACAACGACTATAACCTGTTCTTTGAGAACAAACAGACAAAGCTCAAACGGCTGCTGGAATACTTCGAAGACCACAAAACGCCCGTCGATGCGATAGGAATCCAGGGTCACTTTCCAAAATATACTTCAGTCCGCCGGATGGCGGAATCGGTCGAAGCCGTCGGCTTCAGCCGTTATTTCCTTCAGTCGGCGGT
>JAFGCD010000100.1 GCA_016932835.1 Sedimentisphaerales bacterium | reverse complement strand
GGCGCCGTAGTTACCAGGGATGTGCCGGAATGTGCGGTTGTCGGCGGGAACCCGGCAACCGTCATCAAGCATAGAGACAAGGAGAAATATTTGAGTCTTGCCGCTGAGGACAAAGTATATCTCAGGATGAAATCCGCCGGTCAGATCAGTATTTCGGAAGTCCTTCGGGCACCGGGCAGTCCCGAAAGCCGCCTCAATGAAGAAACGTAATCGAGTTGTTATTTCCGGTTTTTTCGGCAGCCCTAATGTCGGCGATGAAGCCGTGTGCCTGGCTGTGGTCGAAGGCATCAGGAGGGTTTTCGAAGGCGTCGATATTTCCGTAGTAACCAGAAATGCAGAGGTGTCGAAGAATTTCACATGTTCGAGGGTCGATTATATTCAATGCTTTTATCCGATGGTCGGTTTCTGGCGGAAACTCCCCCGTCTCATTCGGGCCGTTGGGGATGCGCATCTGGTCGTCATAGGAGGCGGAGGTCTCTTTCAGGACGTTCATTCCTGGAGCACACCGCTTTGTCATTTGCTGTCGGCGAGCCTGGCCCTGCTCTTTTCGGTTCCGGCATGCATTGTTGGTCTCGGCGTCGGGCCTATCAAGAGGGCGTGGATAAGAAAGATCATAGGCAGAACAGCGAACCGATTCTGCTTCCTCGGCGTCCGCGATGAGTACAGCGCGCAAGAGATGGTCGATTGCGGAGTGCCGCGAGAGAAAATCTCCGTCGGCGCCGATGTTGTGCCCGGTTTGTTTCGCGAGCATATCGCCGCTTGCGATCGGCCGGCGGAAGAAACCGGTTTGGTGGGCGTCTCGCTTAGAAGATGGCCCGGTCTGGATATGCACTCGGTCGCCGAATTGCTTGGAGAAATCGTCAATCGCGGGAAAAAGATAAGGCTGCTCTGTTTCGAGCCCGAGCCGGACAAGATATTCTATTCGGAGATACTTGAATTGTGTTCGTCCGAGACAAGGCGGAATTGCGAGGTGTTCTATCCGACGACATTCGCCCAGTCGGTTGAGGCGATAAGAGAAAGCGACTTCCTAATTGCGATGAGACTGCACGCCTGTATTCTTGCCGGCGTGCAGGGCGTGCCTTTTCTGCCCGTCAGCTACGACCGGAAAGTCCGGGAGTTTTGTTCGCAGATAGG
The DNA here is from genome assembly GCA_016932835.1 of Sedimentisphaerales bacterium. Taxonomy (GTDB): domain Bacteria; phylum Planctomycetota; class Phycisphaerae; order Sedimentisphaerales; family Anaerobacaceae; genus JAFGCD01. Next base: position 38,856 of record JAFGCD010000100.1, on the reverse strand, counting down.
CATACCTGAACTCGTTGTCGAGGTTGGGGATGTGAATTCAAGCCTGGCTGCGAAATTGGACCAGATACAGGATTACTGGGATGAAAACCGCAGCAGAATCGATTCGGGGATCGATGACGTCAAGAGCGTCTCGTCCGGCATTTTCGACGAACTGGCTGGGTGCTGCGAAGGGCCGAAGCAATGGGGCAGCCGCCTCGTCGGGCTTCGGACGTTTGCGCTGATAGTTTTCTTAGGCATTCTGATGACCGGCTGGGTGGCCGTTCATTCTCTCAGGCGTCTTTTTTGAGCTAATCTATGAGTCTTATACGTAAAGGCATATTTACCGGCGGCAGCGCGATTGCCTGTGCGGGACTGCAGGTTCTCGCGAGTATGATGCTCGCTCGCGATCTCCTGCCCGCAGGTATGGGGAAATTCCAGCTTCCGCAGGCGACCTGTGTTTTGATAGTCACCTTTCTGTGCCTTGGAATCGGCCAGGCCAACATCTACGTTATCAACAAGCTCAAGACAGACCCCAAACAGGTCGTCAAGAATTCGCTTTGCGTGAGTTTCCTCGGCTTTGTCCTATTGGCAGTCTCTCTTCCGCTGGTTCTATCGGTCTTCGAAGGCTACTTCGGGGCATTCCCCTTGTGGACCAAAGTGGTATTCTCTATTGGCATCGCCTGCTCCTACGGCATGGCGCTGCTTCGGCCCATTCTTCTTGCCGCCCTGCAGGTTCGCCAGGTTGTGGCGGTTGATGTTGTCAACAAAGGGGCGGCTCTGTTATTGGTTGCGATCGGCTATTTCGCCGGCTGGCTCACCGTGAACACGGCTTTGCTGATTGTCGCCATAAGTTTTGCGGTCGGTTTACTCGTGACCCTGTGGTTTCTTCGGGACCGAATCGACTTGAGGTATCGTTTCAGTTTCAGTGTCCTTCGAGCGGAGTTTCTGTACGGCTTGCGGCTTCTTCTGGCAAACGTAGTCAATGTCGTAGATGTTTCCATAGGTTTAATTTTGCTGAGATATCTCATACCGGACGATTTTGACGGTCTCGGTCATTACGGCCGGGCGATTAGTGTATGCAATCTTAGCCTTCTGATTCCGCTGGCGGTCGGCCCGCTTCTGTACGCCAAGTGGTCCAGCGTCTCCGAGGAGCAGCGCAAGTCACAAGTTGCGATGGCGACACGCATATACCTGCTGATGGCGTTGGCTATCATGGTCGGGCTGGTGTTCTTTGCGCGGTGGGCCATATTAATCCTTTGCGGCCGGGCTTTTCTCCCCGCGGTGCCTATTTTGCAAATCATGGCCGTCGGCATATTTCTGCGGTGCAGTTTTTCGATGTGCAACAGCCTGCTGGCCTCGGACGGCAAAGCCGAAGTCACCGCATACGTGCGCGGCGTCAGTGTCATTGTTATTGCGGCAGTGACATTTCTCATGGTTCCTCGCTACGGTGTTGCCGGGGCGGCGTGGGCTAATACCGCCGGCGGTCTTGTGGTCGGGCTGGCCTATCTTGCCATATTCAAGATGAAGTACGGGTTTAGTATATGGAGTCTTGTCATCGTTGAAAAACGAGATTTCGTTTACATGATCGATGCTGTTTTCGGGAGGTCCGGATTATCGAAAGCCGCCGGGCCGGCCGGTGACAATGAAGGAAATGCTCAATAAAGCATTTGCCCTGATGACAGCCAGCCGTGTATTCCGGCGAGACCGTCGCAAGAGGGTGATATTCGATATGATTGTTGGCCCCATGGCCTTTGGAGATATTGTAATATGAAGATTGAAGATGTCGGCGTGGAAACGAAGGACGGCTGGTCCCAACTGGTTGCGAAGGTCGTCTGGGAGGATTCCGACAGACCCTCCAGAAAGATATTTTATCGCACCGCTGCAGAAGGAGCCGATTACCTGTCTTGCGGGGACCCGCATCCATTTGTTGTCGGGTCGTTAGTTCCGGCTGTAGTCCACGCCGAAGCGAGACTCGCCGTCGAAGGCAGAATCTGCCCGGAACTCGCGAATGGATTGAATGATGCGATGCACTGGCTTTCCTGCTGGAGCGGCTTCAAGATAAAGCCGCTCAAGGTCGAGGCCGAAGTCAGGGAGAAGGCCCAGTCATGCAACAAAGAGCAGCGAAGCGGTTCGTTTATATCCGGCGGAGTCGATTCGATGTTCTCTTTGCGCATGAACCAGCTCCATGTCCCTCCGTCCCATCCGCATTCGATCAAAGACGGCATTTTCGTGCGCGGCTTCGACATAGGATATAACGAAGACGACGCCCAGGATGAAATATACAAGCGTGCTTTCGCCGCTCTCTCGGATGTGATTGCCGATACCAACGTCAATATGATTCCGCTTCAGACGAATATAAGGCATCTGGACAGCGGCATTCCTATCTGGGTCTATCAGTTCCATGGCGCGGCTCTTGCCTCGGCCGCCCATGCGCTCTGTGCCAGGCTGAGCCGAGTTTCCATAGCCTCGACTTATGACATCAACAACCTTAAGCCTTGGGGCTCTCACCCGCTGTTGGATACGAATTACAGCAGTCACGAATGCAGGATTCTGCATGACGGGGTTAGGTTTTCGAGATTCGACAAGGTTCGCGTTCTCGCGGATTGGGATGTTGGGATACGGAATTTGAGGGTATGCACCCAGCGCCCGGCAGGGTCTCTCAATTGCGGCAGGTGCGAGAAGTGTGTGCGGACGCTCCTTGAGCTTGCGGCTTTGAATATGCTGGACAAAGCGACTTGTTTCGATGAAAGCGACCTCACGTCTGAGGATGTCGATCGGATCGTTCTCGACAGTGACTATCAGGCAGCGTGTTATGAGGAGTTGGTCGAGCCTCTGGAAAAATGCGGTCGTGGCGACCTGGCCGGCACCGTCCGGAAGCTGCTTGCTCGATGGAGGCGAAAAAAGTGGCTCCGCAAGGGATGGAAGTATCAAGTGCTGCGCTCTTTAAGAGATGTAATTTACGGACACAAGGGCCGGTCCGGATAGACTCGCGGCATTTGTCCGGGCCTCGGATTCAAACTACCATGTAAATACCACCTTGGGATACAATGTCATGCAGAAAATATGTTTCGTACTTGGGACCCGGCCTGAAGCGATCAAGCTCGCGCCCGTTATTCTTCTCGCCAAAGAGCAGCGTGAGCGATTCGAGGTGAAGGTTTGTGTAACCGGTCAGCATCGGCAGATGCTCGATCAGATGCTCTCGATTTTCGAGATTCAGCCGGATTACGACCTCGAATTAATGCGGGCCAATCAGACCCTTGCCGACATCAGCAGCCGGACCATAAAGGCTGTCAGTGATGTCCTGGAGAAGTGCCGTCCGGACTGGGTTATCGTCCAGGGTGATACTACTACGGTATGGGCGGCGGCGGTTGCCGCCTTCTTCCTTGGAATATCCGTAGCCCATGTCGAAGCGGGCCTGCGAACAAACGACAAACGCCAGCCCTTCCCGGAAGAGATCAACCGGCGAATCGTCAGCCAGATTGGGGACATACACTTCGTCCCGACCGACTGGGCGAGAAACAATCTCCTGGCTGAGAACGTCCAGCCGGAGCGAATATTTGTAACGGGCAATACCGTCATCGACGCACTGTACTGGGTTTTGGAAAAGAATAAGAAGAACGCTCCTTCCGACGTGGCGGATATCCAGAATTGGGTAAGAGAGACAATCAAAGACTCCCGAATGGTCCTGATTACAGGCCATCGGCGCGAGAGTTTCGGTGAGGGATTCGAAAACATATGCAGCGCCATCGCCGCGCTGGCCCGTGAATATCGTGACGTACATTGGGTCTATCCGGTTCACCTCAATCCCAACGTTCAGGAGCCTGTGCACCGGATACTCGGCGGATGCGAGAATATTCATCTGGTAGAGCCTCTGGGTTATGCTGCCTTCGCCTCGCTGATGGAGCGCAGCACGTTTATTGTCACGGATTCCGGAGGAGTTCAGGAGGAAGCTCCGAGTCTGGGCAAGCGAGTCCTTGTGATGAGGAGCAAGACCGAAAGGCCTGAAGGAGTGGCCGCGGGCGTCGTCACTCTGGTGGGCAATGCAAAAGATTCTATTATCGAGCACTGCCGAGAGCTCCTCGATGCCGAGTCGGGCGGCTTCGAGAAAGTCAGTCCTTACGGTGACGGCAAGGCAGCCGGGCGAATAACCGATATCCTTCACGAAGCATCAAAGGGATAGCATACATGAATTTTTTGATAGTAACCCAATATGCCGTTCCTCACGGAGGAGGTCTCTCGGCCCATGTAGAAGACTTGATCGAATGTATGCAACTGAAGGGACACAATGCCGAGCTGATAGAAGGAAGGATGGCTGCGCCGTCCAAGTGGTCAAAGGGTATCTATCTTCTGCTGGCCGGCGGGCGCAACGACAATTATCGTCTCAGCCTTCTCGCAGGCACAATCAAACTAATCGCGAGGCACACATCGCGTATCCTCAATGCCAAAAGCATCGACCTGATCCACTGCCACGATCCCGTCGCCTGTTATGCGGTCAAGCAGGTCCTGGACAGGATGTCGAGACGAATTCCGATAGTCGAGACGGTGCACGGCCCATTGACCTATGAATCTACAATGATGCTCGGATGCGAAAAGGAGCAAAGCCGCTACTTGCAGAGACTCTGGCAAATTGAGAGCGAGGCCTACCAAAGCGCCGACCGCATAATCGGGGTCGATACCGGTCAGTCACGAATTGTCACCGACGATTTCGAGACGGACCGGGCTAAAGTCACCACGATTTTCAATTCCGTATCCTGCGCTGCGATAGCCCGCACGCTTGAAGCCGGTTCGTCCGTCGAAGCGCCTCGACCTTATATGCTTGTGCCCAGGAGACTCGTTGAAAAAACAGGCGTTCGTTTTGCAGTCGAGGCTTTGTCTCTCATTGCCGAGGAGACCGGGCTGAATCTCGTGATAGCAGGCGAAGGGCCTCTTCGGCCGCAGCTTTCGAAGTTCGCAGAGGACCTTGGTATCGGTTCTCGCGTAATTTTCCTGGGTTCCATTCCCAGGAACGAGGTTCTTTACCTTGCCAAGAACGCCCTTGCTGTAATTGTGCCTTCTATTCCGTCATGCGGCGTTGTCGAGGCAACGTCAATAGCCGCTCTTGAAGCGATGGCGTGCGGGACCGTCGTTATCGCTTCGGATATCGGCGGCCTTGCCGAGCTCGTCGAGAACGGAAGGACCGGATTTCTGGTCCCGCACAGCAATGCCCGAGCCCTCGCGGATGTAATGAAGCAGCTCTGCGACAATGACGACCTGGAAGCAGGCATCGGGCGAAACAGCTATGAGCATATTCTCAACAACCTGGATAGGCCAATCTGGTTCTCCAAGGTTTCTCAAGTGTACGATAAGGCGCTCGAAGGTTCGTCCCGGTAAGCAAGGGGCGCGGATCCTGCCGAGCTTATGTGTAAAGCCCGGAGCATTATCTCCGGGGCCGTCTGATATACGAGGATATTCAGTATGATAAGAGTTGCCCATCTTTTTGAGGGCCCTCAGACCATTGGCGCCGTTACAATCCTCAAGTATATCGTTGAACAGCTTGATAGAGAGAAGTTCGAACCTGTATTGGTCGCGGCGCTGCCCGGAGCCTTTGTGGATTCGATGGCGCAGGCCGGCTATCGGGTGCACGTGCTCGAAAGCAATATCGGTACGGTAATGAGAAAACTGCTCGCTTCGAGGAGTAAAAATCCGGTCCGTTTCTGCAGGCTTTACGCCCATTTTCGACGTGATGCAAAAAAGCTGCGACGGCTGCTCGATCAGGAGAAGATAGACATTACCCATAGCCATCATTATCACCATCATCTGCTTTCGGCAATGGCGTGCAGAAAGGACATTCCAAGCATCTGGCATCTTCACGGGATCGTCAATCCGAGGTCCTTGTTCGGCCTTCAAAACCGCATCTACAATTACTATGCCGACAAGTATGCTTCGGGTGTCATTGCGGTATCGAACGCCGTGCGTCAGAGTATGGCTGCGAGCGTTCAGCAGAAGACGACGGTTATTTACAACGGTCTGGAAGCCGAGAAATACCCGTCCTGCAGTATGGAACAGAGCAGAAAGAAAATCGGCCTTGACATGGATAAGCCTCTGGTTGGGGCCGTTGGGAGGTTTGTTCCTATCAAGGGATTTCACAATTTTATTTCAATGGCGAAGATTGTGGTCGCTGGTAATAAAGACGTCCGCTTTGTTATCATTGGCCCGGCTGATATCCCGGAAGAACGCGCCTACCGCGATGCCTGCATCTCTCAGATAGAACAGGCCGGGCTTTCCAGCCGATTCACCCTGCCCGGGCGTCTTTCCGATCCCGCCGAGTTCATGCCGGCACTCAATGTGCTTGTGCTGCCTACCGTGACTTGGGAAGGCTTCGGCCTTGTCGCGCTCGAAGCCCAGGCTTGCGGAGTTCCCGTTGTCACTACGGATTGCGGAGGTCCGTCGGATATAGTAGCAGAAGGCCGGACAGGCTACATAGTCCCCAAGCAGGACGTTGCGTTAATGGCCGAACGGGTATCGGACTTGCTGCGAGAGCCCGCCCGTTCGAAAAGCATGGGAATCGCGGCAAGGCGGAAAGTTGCCGGTTCTCAGTTCAGGATACCGAATATCGTTAGCCGGGTGGAAGAAATGTACCTGGCTGTGACCAGTAGATAGTAAAACAGATTTCAAACTGAATTCGAATTTTAGGGAGTTCAAAAATGTTAGCAGTACTATTGCTTCTAATCGGCGGCTTGTTGCTGGCAGCGATAATGATACGCCCCTTTCTGGGAGTGTTGATGCTGTGGCCCGTGCTTCTGCTTTATCCCCACGCCCTTACAGAAGGCCTGCTGCCCTTCAATATCGGTTTCGACGATATTTTCGTGACATTCGTTTTCATTGTCACTGTCGGTCGCCGATTGCTTAGCGGTGAAGTGCGATTCGGGAAATGGGGCATGCTGGTGCTGGGATACTGGCTTCTTCTCGTTTTCAGCAGCTTCTATGGTCTGATGTATGAGAACGTTTATGGTGGAATAGGTCTCATTATCAGAGATCTTGCCAAGAGGAGCACCATAGTGATGGTCGCATTTATTGTCCTCAACGGTCTCGATGACATCGATCAGATTCCCCGGGTTGTGCGATACTTTCTGATCGCCGCCATAGGCCTGAGCATCCTTGCGATTGTTCAGTCGTTCTATCCGCAGGTTATCGCGCCCTTCTACCAGATGGAAGACACCACGCCCGGTGAGAGACTCTGGCGAGTCACAGGCACGACCAGAGGCCCGTGGGAGATAGGCGGCGTTTTGGGAATCAGTCTGATTATGGCGATGGCGTTTCTCACGCTTGCGCGTGGTCTGGTTTCTAAAACTGTATCGATAGCCTGCGCCGCATTGAGCGCGATTGCGATTGTTATGTCACTCTCACGAAGCGGCTGGCTGTTCGTCGTGGCGGGCGTTTCGGCGATTCTTTTCTTCGGAAAGAAACCTATCAGGGCTGTCGTCATGATTGCGATAGTAGGCCTGGTTTTCGTATTTTTCCCGCTCCTCGCCGAGATGGTTAGCGAGAGAGTCGAGCAGACAGGTACGTTGTCGAGTCTCGGCAGTTCGGCGTCATGGCGAATTGAGATATGGAAGACCATGCTCTCCGGCCTCGATCTGGGCACTATTGGGATCGGCGTCGGCAGACTTGGGTCCTTTGCAAGGTACGGGCACTCGGCACACAGCTACTACGTGGCTATTATCGCCCAGACCGGACTCATCGGGGTGCTCTACTTTATCATTCTCGGCTTTTCGCTCTGGCGTCGAACATGGGACCACATAAGAACCGAAGAAGACCCCTTGCTTCTGACGATATGGAAAGGCATTTTCGCGATCAATTTCGGGGTTCTGTTCTACAGCCTCACGGTCGAGACGCTCGACGTTGACCTTGTGGCCAAAGCGATGTTCTTCTTCTGGCCTCTCTTGTATATGCATCGTTACCTCGTCGGGGAAGCCGCATATGAAGAGTACGACGACGAGTTCATATACGACGATGAATATGCGGTCGCGGATGGGATCGCCTATCAGCGATAAAGGGATTCCATGAACCGAATTTTCAAACAGCCCGTCAGATTAGTCTTCCTGGCAGTCTATTACCTCCTGCTCAGACACCTTCCCGCCGGGAACCATCGCGGCACGCGCTGGCTTAGTATCATCAGGGGGCTTGTCTGCCGAGGCATATTTCTGGAAGCAGGGCCCGGCCTGATAGTCGAAAAGGGCGCCTACATAGGGACCGGCCGAGCCGTTACGGTCGGGTCAAATTCCAGTATCGGCGAGAATGCGAAGATCTATGGACCTGTGAAAATCGGTGATGACGTCATGATGGGCCCCGACATCATCATCTACACCTCTCAACACCGGTATGACTGCACAACGGCGCCGATGCGAACTCAGGGTTGTACTGAAGCGAGAGTCGTAGATATTCGAGACGATGTCTGGATCGGCGCAAGGGCGATAATTATGCCCGGTGTCACCGTCGGCAAAGGAGCCATTGTCGGCGCCGCCGCCGTGGTGACCGGAGACGTTCCTGAAATGGCGATTGTCGGCGGTGTCCCGGCGAAGGTAATAAAGCAAAGAGGCGAAAACACGAGTAACTGATTCATACCATGCGCATCTGCTTCTTATCACACGGCCAGTTCGTCCATATCGGGGCCTACCTGGATTACTTCGACAATGCCGGGCACGACGTACACTTCATTTCGCTTACGCCCGGACCTGCAAGAAACGTACCCACCTACAATACCGGCTTCGGCTCGAACTACAGCACTACCTCCGGCAAATGGAAATATCCGCTCAGTATGCTGCGTGTGCGAAGGCTTGTCAGGCAACTCAAGCCCGATGTTTTGCACGCACATTACGCCACGAGCGGCGGCCTGGCAAGTCTCTTCACCGGCTTCCATCCGACGATTGTAACGGTTCACGGGACGGATTTGACCTCCGGCCGAAAATCCATAATATGGCGGCCGCTGCTGAAACGAATCTTCGAGAACGCCGACTGTGTCAATACCGTTTCCGAAGGCTTGACTAATATGGTCTTAGAACTGGGAATTCCTCCCGGCAAGCTGCGAACTCTCAGCCTGGGAATCGATACCGACAGATTCTCGCTTTCCGGGAATCGCAGCATCTGCAAGGACCGTACATTGCGACTGGTCTGCACGCGGAGGATGGAGAGACACTACGGCCATCATACAATAATAGAGGCGCTGGCCATACTCAAACAAGCCGGTGTGGATTTTCACGTCACGCTCTTAGGCGATGGCTCCTCCCAGCCGGACCTTAAGGCTCAGGTTGCAAACGCAGAACTCGGCGAGTATGTGACTTTCCTTGGAGAAATTGAAAATCAGCGCCTGCCCGAAATACTCCATGAACACGATGTCTATCTGTCGGCTTCGTGGTGGGACGGAACAAGCCTTTCGCTGCTTGAGGCGATGGCAACGGGGATATTTCCGATAGTCTCCGACATAGAAGCCAATTCGTCGTGGCTGAAACACGGCGTCAATGGGCTGCTGCATAAGGTTGATGATGCCCGGGGGCTGGCCGATTGCATCATACAGCTCGTGGACAAGCCCCGGATCGCAGCTGCGGCAGCAGAGCAGAACAGGCAGCTTGTCGTAGCCGGCGCCGACAGAAAAACAAGTATGAAACGCCTGGCTTCCATCTATCAGGACCTGGTCTCTGCAACGCAGAACGATACCTGAAGAACCGAATATATCGCCGCCGCAGCTCGCATCAAGCCGGAGCAGATCTCAAGGTGACCTCGCAAAGACCGAAACTGAGCGTCCTGATAGGGACGAGAGACAGGCCTGATGCCCTCATGCGCTGTATCGGGAGCGTCTTGTCACAGACATATAAAGACCTCGAAATTCTGGTCTTCGACGATAACTCCGAAACGCCGCTCGGCGATGGAATCAGCAAGGCCTTCGACGACGAGAGGATTATCTGTATTCGCTCCGATGTCACGCTCGGCGTCGCCGGCGGGAGAAATAAGCTCATAGAAAAAGCCCGCGGCGAATTCCTGCTGACTCTCGATGATGACGCAATACTGAAGGACGACGGCGCGATTGAAAGACTCATCGGCCTGTTCGAAGCCCTGCCCGACGTCGGTCTTTTTGCGATGATGATTGTCGATATCGTGAACGGCCGCCAGGCCGGGCTGAGAATCCCTTTCCCGAAAAGCGACATTCGAAAGAATGCCGAGATTGTCAATACCCCGCAATATGTCTCGTATTTTCTCGGCGGAGGCCACGCCGTCAGGGCCGAAGTGTTCGAGAAATGCGGCCCATACCAGAGCAATCTCCTTTTCGGCTGTGAAGAACTCGACTTGGCGTACAGAATGCTCGACGCCGGATACAAAATCTTTTACACGCCGGATGTCGTCGTCGAACACTATCCCTGCACTACAAGATTGAACGCAAAGGCCGCTGAGCGACAATACTCCTATTTCCTTATGAGGAACAAGATATGGATTAACTATAAGTATCTGCCGTGGTTCGCTTGCCTTGTCAATACGACCGCCTGGTGTCTGATCAGACTTATTCTCTCGTTTCGTGCAGGCGGATTCTTCCAGGTGATAAGAGGCTGGGTTCACGGCTTCGCAGGCCTTGGCCGACTCCGGAGGACACCCATAAACAGCAAGACCATCGCCTACCTCAGGGAAAACCACGGCAGAATATTCCTTTGATACCGAGTGACGGACTCGCCTGGTTCAGAGAATAGATTCTTCGTAAGAGCATAATCGTGCATATCCTGTATATTCATCAGCATTTCGCGACACCGGAAGGGGCTACGGGGACCCGTTCCTATGAGTTCGCGCGCCGCTGGGTCAAAGCGGGGCACAAAGTCACTTTGATAACAGGATGCTACGATATAGGAGGCCTCAAGACCGGCGAGAAGCGCTCCCGCCGCGTCACAATAGAGGGAATAGACGTTCGTGTTGTCGGCGCGAAATACAGCAACAAGCAGTCGTTTCTAAGAAGGATCGCATCGTTTTTGTCATTTTGCCTGCTCAGCGTTTGCGCCGGGCTGCGGACTCGAAAGGTCGATGTCATATATGCCACCAGCACGCCGCTGACTATAGGCATTCCCGCTGTATTGCTCAAGTGGCTCAAGCGGGCGCCATACGTCTTCGAGGTCCGCGACCAATGGCCTGAGGTGCCGATCGAGCTGGGAGTCATAAGAAACCGCTTTATGATCAAGCTGCTCCTGCGTATGGAGAGGACAATCTACAACCAAAGCGCCGGCGTCGTCGCGCTTTCGCCGGGAATGGCGGAGGGTGTGAGAAGTGTTTTAACAAAAGACAGGCCTGTAACCGTAATACCCAACTGCTGCGACACCAACGTATTTCACCCCGGTATCGACGCCTCAGACCTGCGCATGGAACTGGGCTGGGGCGACAAGCTGGTATTGCTTCACTTCGGGGCCATGGGCAGGGCAAACGGACTTGAATTCGTCGTCCGCGCCGCAGACAAATTGCGAGAACATCCCGATATTTTCTTTGTTCTCGTCGGTGACGGTAGCGAACGCCCGGGCCTCCAGGCCGAGATCGACCGCCTCAGCCTCGACAACATCCGAATACTGGACCCGAAACCCAAGAGTGAGATGGCCAGGCTCATCGCCGCCTGCGATGTTTCAATGGTCATATTCGCAGACCACCCGATTCTGGAGCACAATTCCGCAAACAAATTCTTCGACTCCCTGAGCGCCGGCAAACCAATTTTGTTGAACTATTCCGGCTGGCAAAGAGAACTGCTCGAAAAGAACCAGGCCGGCTTTGCGTGCAGCCGATATAACCTCGACGAGTTTGTTGAGAGAGTGCTGTACTTGAACTCTCACAGAGACCGGATTGCGGAGATGGGAAAGAACGCCAGGCGGGTCGCTGTTGAGGAATTCGATCGCGATAAGCTGGCCGACCGGGTTCTGTCGATATTCGAAAAGGGATTGTAATCGTTTTCTCCGCCGGCGCCGCCCGGTATATGTGCATGGATAATGGCCTGCGACTGCAATACTCGGTTTAGCAACCATGCTCGACGGAAATTGACATCTTGACTCGTTCCGGCGACTCGCCAGAAATCTGATGAAAGGAGAATAGTATGAGAATAAGCATATTTGGAATGGGGTATGTCGGTGTTGTCAGCGGGGCTTGTCTGCTGAGAGACGGCCACGAAATCCTCGGGGTTGACCCGGTTGCCGCTAAAGCCGAGGACCTGGCAAAAGGTCACGCCCCCATCCAGGAGCCGCTTATTGCTGATTTGCTCGCCGAAGGTCACAAGGCCGGCAGGCTCAAAGCCTCTACCAGCGCAAGCAAGGGTGTCAAGGACAGTGATATGATCTGGATATGCGTGGGCACGCCGTCGAAAACGGACGGAGGAATAAATCTTTCTTCCGTAGAGACTGTAATCAGGCAGATCGGCGAAGCACTTCGTACATGCGAGAGTCGGCCTCTTATCGTACTTCGAAGCACTGTTCTGCCGGGGACTACCGAAAAGAGTGTTATTCCGCTTCTCGAGGCCGAATCAGGATTGACGGTCGGCAGGGATATTCACGTCGTCTTTCACCCTGAGTTTCTCCGTGAAGGAACGGCGGTCGATGATTTCGACAATCCTCCCAAGATTGTCGTCGGCGAGAGCTGCCCCGGAGCGGCGGATGTGCTGATGAAGGTCTATGAGAAGTACGAAGCTCCATCTTTTCGCCTGGCCCTTGCCGAGGCGGAAATGGTCAAGTACTGTGACAACTTGTTTCATGCCATGAAAATAACTTTCGCAAATGAGGTCGCAACATTGGCCAGGTCGTTGGGAGCGGACTCCCGCCGGGTCGCCGATGTTTACTGTGCCGACAAGAAACTGAATATTAGTGCTCGCTATTTACGTCCCGGCTTTGCGTTCGGAGGGTCATGTCTGCCCAAGGATCTCAGGGCGATTTTGCGGGTTGCTTCGGTCAAATCCCTGAAACTTCCGATGCTCCAGGGCATGCTGAGCAGTAATGAAATTCAGATCAGCGAACTGATCGAGCGAGTCCTGAAATATCGTCCCGCTGCGGTCGGGATGGTCGGGCTGGCATTCAAACCCGGGACCGATGACATGCGGGAAAGCCCGTATGTAAAGGTTGCCAAGGCGCTGATTGGCGAGGGGATAAAGCTGAGAATCTGCGATCCGCTGGTGGACCCGGCGAGACTGATAGGAAGTAACAAGGAGCAGGTCCAAATGGCGTTGCGGCACCTGGAGCAATTACTCGTCCGCTCCGTCGATGAACTCTCGGCCGCGGACCTTATTATTGTAAACCATCCCGCAGTAGATGCCGATTGTGTTCATAACTGGCTCAAGGCCGGCATTCGTGTGCTCGACACAGCCAATATTAAAGGCGTGGACGCCGGTGCGGAAGGCTACGAAGGAATCTATTGGTGATGTGACGGAATATGCAGGTTCACTGTCCGCATGTCATCTGGCGAAGGGCCGGCCCTTCCGTCCTTGTATCGCTTAGATAATGAAATTCTATGACGGTTTTTTCCCATGAAAGAAAATAACATCAACAACGGAGAGTGGAAACTCCCTGACAATCTGCCGCGACGATGGCTGTTTGTTACGCAATATTACGCGCCGGAAGCCGGCGCAACACAGGTTCGTCTGGGCACTTTGGCACAAGTCCTGACGGAACTGGGCTTGGAGGTCGAGGTCTTTACCGCAATGCCCAATTATCCCACAGGGGTCGTGCCCGAAGAGTACCGGGGCAAGTGGACACATAAAGAGGTGATCAAGGGGATACCGGTTTATCGAACGTGGGTATATGGTTATGGCGGACCAAGCAGAATCCGCAGAATGATCAACTTTTTCAGTTACACATTCAGTTCAATGTTCAATATGTTCAGGCTTAAGCGCCCTGACGTGCTCTTCGTGGAGTCCCTTCCCCTGCCGGTCGGTATTCTCGGAATACTTGGGAGGATCTTCTGGCGAAGGCCCTACATCTACAACATTCCCGATATGCAAATCGAAGTGGCTCGTGAGATGGGTTGGGTCAAGAACAGACTGCTTCTGAGGATAGCCGCGGGTGTGGAAAACCAGTTCATGAAACGCTCGTGGCGCGTCAGTACGGTCACTAAGAAGTTCATCGAATTCTACCACGAGCAAAGGAAAATCCCGAAACACAAGCTTACCCTGCTCTGCAACGGCGCCGATACGAGGTTTCTCAAGCCCATGTCACCCTCTGAGGAGCTGATAAATCGCTTCGGCGTCGCAGGAAAGACCGTATTCGTCTATGCCGGGACACACGCGCGATACCACAGACTGGATACGATCATAGAAGCCGCCGAGTTAATCCGCGACCGCGACGATATCCGGATCGTAATGGTCGGCAGCGGTCCGGAAAGGCAGCACATCATAGATTTGGCGGCTGAAAAAGGACTGGAAAACGTCATATTCGGGCAGTCACCCTTCGAGGAGACTGCTTTGTTGATGTCCATTGCCACAGCCGCACTGGTGGTGCTCCGGGATGCTCCGGTCTCCAGGCGAATGCGGCTGGCCAAGACTTTCCCGCCTATGGCGTGCGGTAAACCTGTGATTTTCTCCGGTGAAGGCGAGTCAGCCGATATGATCATCGAGAACGAATGTGGGCTCGTCGTAGGTCCCGAGAATGCCCGTCAACTTGCTGACGCGATGGTCAGATTAGCCGACGACGAACCCTACGCCAAACAGTTCGGCAGCAACGCCTTGAATTTCCTCCGTGCGGAACTGGACTGGACCGGCATCGTGAAGCGATGGCTCAATGAACTGGCGGGGCAGTGCCCTTCCTGACATTTCGACAAACATTCCCCGGTGTCTATGTTGTCGGTGGTGATTCCTCTGCACTCCGCAAGAATAACAGACTATGATTCTTTGCGGATCGCGCCCCGAAGCCCTTCCATCTTCAGGTAACCTTTCCTCCAGACTGTAAATCCGGAGACTATCAACACAGCCACATACACCACAAGCGCATATCGCGTGCGTATCTGGCTCATGATGATACCAACCAGCGCGTACATCGCCGCAAGCCCATAGCATATCGCAACCGTCTTTTTCAACGGTATCCCCCGGTCTATCATCTGGTCGTATATATGGCCGCGATCCGAGACCAGCAGCGGGCGTTTATTCATGAATCTTCTGGTGAGGGCGACCGCTGTATCCAGAATCGGCAGACCAAAGACAACTATGGACGCCATCCACCATCGCGGCACCTTTTCCCCGAATAGAATCATCAGTGAAGCAACGACAAATCCCAGCAGGATACTGCCCGCATCTCCCATGAATATCTTGGCCGGATGACGATTGAAAGGCAAAAAGCCGCATACCCCCCCAAGCAGTCCCAGGCAGATAATCAGCCGAACAGGATCGCCGGCTTCGCTGTGATCCCAGGTGCTCAAATGCACCGTCAGCAGCAGCATCGCAACGGCTATAATCGCCGTGACGCCCGCGCATAGTCCATCCAGACCGTCCAGAAGGTTCAGAGAATTCGTCGCGCCAAGGACGAATATCACGATAACAGGAATGCCCAGCAGCATCTCGATATTCCGAGGCATATCCCAGTCGAACGGCAATGCGAAATATCTCAGTGCCGGCCCCATACCGACGACTACCAGAACACCCGCAGCGACAATCTGGCCCAGCATTTTTTGCCAGGGCTTGATATCGAATATGTCATCGACAAGACCCACGAAGCAACATATCGCCGCCCCGGCCAGCACGCCGATAAGCCATCTGAGCGCCGCCGGGAAATATGACTCGTTGTGAATGAAGTAGATACCCGTCAGTATCCCGGCCGTCAGGCCCACAAGCATCCCAACGCCCCCCAGATAAGCCACCGAGCCTTTGTGAGTCTTCACCAGATCATCCGGGCGGTCCACTATGCCCAACTTCAAGGCGATCTTCTTACACAGAGAAGTCGCAGCAAGAGTAGATACAAAAGACAGAACCAGAACGGGCCAGAAGTGAATTACCCAGCCTACGGATCTGTCCTGACCGATAAAATTGTCCAACATACCTGCTATCCTGCATTTCTCGACCATCGGACCGAGTGTCTTCGTCACTAATCTACCGGACCTGCTGTCCGGTGTCCAGCGCCAAAAACAGCCGTCTTGACATCGCCCTTCGATGGCGTTAGACTGCCCCAGTAAGCCTGCTGCTACCGGCAAATCGGCCTTTATCGCCTCTTTCTTTACATTATGGCAAGGTTTTATGAGCTTCTACGGCATATCCAAACGCATTCTTGACCTCCTCTGCTCAATACTGGGCCTGATTCTGCTGATGCCGCTTTTCATCGTCTTGATCATATTAATAAGACTCACGAGCAAAGGGCCGGCAATTTTTACCCAGGAAAGGGCCGGAAAAGCCGGAAAACCCTTCATATTCTACAAATTTCGCACTATGAAGACCGATGTCGACCCCTTCGGACCAAGCCCAAAATCCGGATACGACTCCCGCCTGACCGGTGTCGGCAGGTTTCTCCGCGAATATTCCCTTGACGAATTGCCGCAACTGCTTAATATAGTCAAAGGAGACATGAGCATTGTCGGGCCTCGGCCTCTGTATGTCAGCCAGATGCCCGAATGGGACAATCGCCAGAAGAAGCGGCTTGATGTAAGGCCGGGGCTGACCGGCTTGGCCCAGGTCTCGGGCAGGGGAGAGTTGACACGCGAAGAAAAACTCGAACTTGATGCAACATACGTCGAGAATGCAGGTATCTTGATGGATACGAAAATCGTCCTGTCGACAGTAGGCCAGATATTCGGGCGCAAGAGCATTTATGAAAAGAGATATTCAGAATCTGAACACACCAGAGGCTGCGAAGACAGGCAGTCAGCCCCTCCGCCCGATTAACGCAAAACAACCCGCCGGCGGCGACAAAAAGCCCGGGTATATCACAAAACTTGAACAGTGCGGCGCTCTGACAAGCGAACAAATCGCCGATCTCAGCAAAGTAGCCGCAAAATACTCGTTTCGCGCCAACGATTACTATCTTTCCCTGATTGACTGGGACGACCCGAACGATCCGATACGACGGATCATCATACCACATCAGGACGAATTGCAGGACGGCGGCAGGCTCGACCCCTCCGACGAGGAGTCATATACCGTCTTGCCGGGTCTCGAACACAAGTACAATTCGACCGCTTTGTTCCTGGTCAGCAATGTCTGCGACGGCATCTGCCGATACTGTTTCCGCAAGCGGGTCTTCATACAGCCTCAGGACGTTTACCTCAGAGACATACCCGCTGCGGTCAGCTACGTCAAAGAGCATACCGAGATAACCAACGTGCTGCTTACCGGGGGCGACCCTCTCGTCCTGGCGACCTCCAAACTCGAAAACATCATTCGTCGGCTCAGGGCCATCGACCACGTCGGCATAATTCGAATCGGCACGAAGATGCCGGCCTTCAATCCCTACAGGATTCTGAACGACCCCGGCCTGCTGAAAATGGTTGAGAAATACAGCACAGCGAACAAGAAGATATACATAATGACGCACTTTGTGCATCCGAATGAACTGACGGAGTCTGCGGTCGAAGGCATATATCTGCTGCAGAAAGCCGGCGCGATGGTCGCCAATCAAACGCCTCTGATTAGAGGACTGAACGACGATGCCGAAACGCTCGGCAGGCTGCTCGGGAAGCTCTCCTTCATCGGCGCCGTTCCCTATTACATCTTCCAGTGTCGCCCCGCTCTCGGCAACTCCGCATACACAGTGCCAATCGAGGAAGGATACAAAATTATCGAGCGGGCCAAGGCGATTGTCTCGGGCCTGGCCAAGCGAATCAGGTTCGTAATGTCACACTCGACCGGCAAGATCGAGATCGCCGGCCTTACAAAGAGCCGGGTCTATTTCAAATATCACCGCGCCGCAAGAGATGAAGACAGCGGACGATTTCTCGTCATGAAAAGAAATCGCAAGGCCTGCTGGCTCGACGACTACGATGAAATAGTACGCGAATATGCGGTAACGCTGCCTTACAGGGTGTACGGCCCGGAGTAGCAGGAACCGCCTGTCTGTTTGCGGCGGTCCGGTGTCATTGTCTTGAGGTTAATGCAAAGAGTGTTCGGAAACAACAGTATGTCCCTGCGAATCAAGACCTTCATCTGTGCCGTTTTGTTCTGTGGCTCTGCCGCATTCGCGCTCGACCCCAACGACATTCTCGTCCTCGTCAACAGGGACATCTCCGATTCGAGCCGTCTCGGGCGATACTATTGCGAGAAAAGAAATGTCCCCTATGAAAATATCCTCTACCTTCATCTCGGCAATAAGCCCGTCGAGACTATCAGCAGGGATGAATACGAGCAATGGATAGCCGAGCCGGTAAGATTCGAACTGCTCAGGAAAAGACATCCGGGACAAATCAGATGTCTGCTCACAACTTACGGCGTACCCATAAAGGTCGGCAGACGAGGGATTATCAAGGGCAGCGAGGCAAAGCTGAAGCGAATCGAGGCCGCTATAAAGCAGCAGGAACAGCAAATAGAGCGGTTGAAGCAGGACGATTCGAGCAATAAGACCAAGACCGCGGGACAATTGAAGCAAATCGACCGGACACTCGCGGCCCTGAAGGTACAGGCCGGCCGCATCAACGGAAGCGAAACCGATGCTTCCGTTGACAGTGAACTCTCGATGGCCCTGGCGGGAGAATACGAACTCTATCGCTGGCAGCCGAACAAGCTCAAAGGCGTCGCCGCCGATCTTGATTTGCGGACATTAATGGTAAGCCGGCTCGATGCGTCAAACTGTGAAATCGCAATGGGTCTTGTTGATAAGGCCGTCAGTGCCGAGAAAGCAGACCTGAGCGGCATCGCGTATGTCGATTCGAGGGGCTTTATGGACCCTAAGGCCAGTCAGTTCGGCTACTACGACCAGTCTTTGCGCGACATGGCCGAGATGACAAGGCTCATGACGAAGATGACCGTAAAAGAGGAGCGGACTTCCGAACTCTTCGCCCTCGGAACCTGTTCCGACGCGGCGATATACTGCGGCTGGTACAGCCTTGCAAGATACATCGACGCATTCGATTTCGTCGAGGGAGCCGTCGGATACCACATCGCAAGTTCGGAAGCTATTGGCCTGCGAGACCCGAACGGAACCCAGTGGTGTACCGCAATGCTCAGAGATGGAATAACCGCAACGCTCGGCCCGGTCAGCGAGCCGTATCTCCATTCATTCCCCGAACCAAAGCTCTTCTTTGAGCAGTTGTATAAGGGCCGCTGCCTCGTCGAGGCATATTACTACACAAAACCCTTCAATTCATGGATGCTTTTGCTCATCGGCGACCCGCTCTACACCCCCTTCCCAAAACGTTAGTCATATAGAAGGATTTTTCCGGGCAGCGCGTCTCCGAACTATCGCAGTCCACCAGACGATACCGACGCCGGCTGCTATGCCCATGATCGCAAGAATCACATCCTGAATTCCCAGTCCTCTGCCGGTAATCACCGAATAAGCCTTCACAGCTCCCAGCAGCGCCGCCGGCAGCGCCGACGCTGTTATTACCCACCGCGGTTTCGGGGCCTTTATCGTTGCGAACCGCCTCATGCAGCGAATCCAAACGAGAGTGAAAATCGCGTATGAAAGCAAATAGAATGCGGCATTGCCGATCGGCATTATATCCGAGGGCTTGACTCGCGCGATATTCGCTATCCCGAATATCAGCGCCCCCCCGACTATCAGGGCGGCAGGCCAGAACGAAAAGATGGTCAGCAGAACCAAACCGGTAACGGCCCCTGCCAGGTCGGCAGCCAAATCCCTCACGTCACAACTGCGCCCCACCACCCCCTGCAGCAGCTCGTCGGTAATCCCGTAAAGAACCACTATCAGCAAGGCCCACCACACTGCGCTCCTGCGCCAGAGAACCTTTCGCTCCGGGTTCGTGGCAATCCAGAAAAGAAATACCAGCGTCAGATAGGCCAGGAAGTGAAGTCCCTTGTCGGATACCCCCGCCTTGCGCACAACTCCGGGTATCGGTATATGGGCCAATATGAACAACACGGGCCAATAGACAGCCAAAGATGCTATCGCCAGTTTACGCCGGCGCGTCAAAGCCATACAAATCCCCGAATCCACACTATCCAGACGAACTCAGCCGATGACGGGACGTCAAAGCAATTCTATCGAACATCAAATATAGCGGATACCTCCATCGATACAACAAAAACCCGCCTTATTTCCCGTCGAATAACAGGAAAGTTTAATGCCCCGCGAGCCGAACAGAAGGTATAATGCCGACGGAAACTAATCGCCCGTTTCAAAGACTCATAGGAGGTTTGAAACTATGAAACGTCTCATAAGCTCGCTGATAATCCTGATCGCCGTTGCCGGGGTACTGTTTGCCCGCCAGGCCTCTCGCTCTGCAGCTCGCAACAGGCCCATGCGGAAGATAATCCAGCTTGCCGAGCCGAAACTGAAAGGCCTGGTCAGTCTCGAAGAGGCCCTGCTGAAACGCAGGAGCGTTCGGCAGTATGCCAATCGCCTGCTCTCCTTTCCCGCCATAGGCCAGTTGGCATGGGCGGGCCAGGGAATCACAGAACCGGTAAAAGGCCTGAGAACCGCCCCCTCGGCAGGCGCGATATACCCGATAGACCTTTACTTCGCAACACCGGAAGGACTGTTCATCTATCACGCAAAAGAGCACAGCCTCGAACAAACCATCACCGAAGATATACGCGCCGATTTGGGCGTCCCGCCGGCCCCGTGCGACATTATAATCGCAGGCTCATCCAGAAAGCTCGCCGACCGCTTCCGCGACAAGGCCCGAACATATATGCTCCTCGAAGCAGGACACATCGCCCAGAACATCCAGTTGCAGGCCGTCTGTCTCGAACTCGGCTCTGTCACCATCGGAGGAATAGACACCAGGCAAGTCGCAAGGGCATGCAAGCTGCCCAAATATACCGAGGCGATATACGTAATCAGCGTCGGCTATCCCCTCGCCGCCGCCGAAAACGCCGACGACGCCCTTCGCCGGAGTACAACCTCGCCGGTCAAGGGGAAAAGGGCCGCCATCATAGTCCCCTCAATGAACTTCCACGACATTGAACTGACCGACACAAAAAGAGCGCTCGATATGGCGGGCGTCGAGACCACAATTGCCAGCACCAGACGCGGCGGAGTAACAGGGATGCTCGGGAATACCGTCGAGGCAACGGTAATGTTAAACGCGCTCAACGCAGACGACTACGATGCCTTCGTATTCATCGGCGGCGCAGGAGTCGTAGAGTATTTCGATAATCCCATCGTTCGAACTATCGCAAGGGATGCCGCTTCGAAACGAAAAGTGCTCGCAGCCATTTCCGCAGCGCCCACAATTCTCGCTAACGCAGGCGTCCTCACCGGCAGACGCGCGACCGCTTTCGCATCGGAGCAGCAGAAACTCCAGCATGGAGGCGCCGTTTTCACGCAGGTCGCCGTTGAAAAGGACGCCTTTATAGTGACATGCAGCGGCCCGGCCGCCGCCGGACTCTTCGCAACGGCGATCATGGACGCACTCGCAGGAAAATAACCGCGCCGAGTATTGTGGCGACAGATCAGTTTAAGGCCGCTTCTATTGCATCTCAGCAGGGTATGCCGCCCGGGTTTCTCAGCCGGTGCTCTTGCCGGAATCGTAGCGGTTGGTGATTGGGAGCCGGCGGTCTTTGCCGAACGCCTTCGGCGTGATGCGTATCCCCGGCGGGCAAAGCCGGCGCTTGTACTCGTTGCGGTCCACCAGACGTATCACCTTGCGAACAATCTCGTCGGGCAGACCCGATTCGATTAGTTCCCGGGCCGACTTGTCCTCTTCCACGTAACCCTTGAGTATCTCGTCGAGAAGGTCGTAATCGGGAAGCGAGTCGCTGTCCTTCTGGTCCTCGCGAAGCTCGGCGCTCGGCGCCCTGGTGATAACCGCCGGTGGTATTATCTCGCGTCCGGCCTTGGCGTTTATCCGCTCGGCCAATTGATAGACAACCGTCTTCAAGACATCCTTGATAATCCCGAATCCCCCGGCCGTATCGCCGTAAAGAGTCGAATACCCGACCGCCGTCTCGCTCTTGTTGCCCGTGGTGAGAACCAGCAGCCCGGCCTGGTTGCTCAGCGACATCAAAATGCACCCCCGAATTCGCGCCTGCAGATTCTCGTATGCAAGCCCCTTCGTATCCCACCCCTTGAATGTTTTCAGTGCCTCGTCGAATTGAGCCAACGTCGTCTCGATCTGGATTTCCAGAAATTCAATGCCGAGATTTCTCGCCAGTTTCTCGGCGTCGCTCCTGGTCTCGGCGCTGTTGAACTTCGACGGCATTGAGATACCGACGACGTTCTCGGCCCCAAGCGCATCGGCGGCAATCGCCGCGGTCACCGCAGAATCGATTCCGCCGCTAAGACCAAGCAGAACCTTCTCGAAACCATTCTTCCGCGTGTAATCCCTCGTACCGAGAACCAGCGCCTCATATATCTCATCCAGCACGTCCCCGGGCTGCTCGGCGGGCGTGCCGACGACAGCGATTTCAGCGCCGCCCCGCCTGGAAACATCAATATCCGCAATCAGCAGGTCCTCGTCGAACGCCGCAGCCTTGGCGACCACCGCTCCGCTCGAATCACACAGCATACTTCGTCCGTCGAAGATCAATTCATCCTGCCCGCCCACGAGATTACAGTACGCCACGCCGCATCTGAGCCGCTTGGCACACCTGCCGATTGTCTCTTCCCGCTTGGCGATCTTGCCCATATGAAACGGCGACGCCGATATATTGACGACCATATCGATATTCCCGCTTGCGTCGAGAAAGCCCGCCAGCCAGTCGATATTCCAGATATCGAAGCAAATCGTAATCGCAACCGCAGCGGCGCCGACGTCGATGACCACCGCCTCGCCACCGGCGGAAAAATATCGCTGCTCGTCGAAGACACCGTAGTTCGGCAGCATGCCCTTGCGGTAAATGCAACTGATTCGCCCGTCTCTAAGAACCGCGGCGGCGTTGTACTTATTACCGCAGCATTCCTCGGCAAACCCCGCTACAATCGTCGTCCCAGGGCATTCGGCCGCAAGATTCTCCACTGCAAGACGACTGTCGCGCAGAAAACTTTTTTTGTAGAGCAGGTCTTCGGGCGGATAACCGCATACCGCCAGTTCCGGGAAAACGAGCAGCTCGACCCCGGCTCTCACGGCCTGCTCGTAAATACCCCGCATCCGCTCGCAGTTGCCCGACAAATCGCCCACTACTGAATTGAATTGTCCCAGTCCTATACGCAACGTAATACCGCCTCAAATCGGCCGCCGGAACCGGCAAATCGCCGATTTTCAAACACTATTTTCTGACGTATAATCCAGCAATTGTCCCAGGCTTTCCTTATAGACCGAATCGCCGAGAGAATCCAGTGATTTCTTCGCATTGCACAGATAAGAACCGACAACATCGCGAGTCTTCGACAGCGCATCCGATTCGACGAGCATTGTCCTGAGCCTCTCGAAACTTGCTCCGTCCTTCATCGATCCCAGCATGTTTTCGATTTCCGCTCTCTCGTTCGGCCCGACGCAATCCGACAGCGCCAGCAAGGGCAATGTCACGTCCCCGCAGATAACGTCCTGCCCCGGTTCTTTGCCTAATTCCGCGCTTTCGCTGACGACGTCCCGGCAATCGTCGGCAAGCTGAAAGGCGATTCCGAAGTTAAGCCCGAAACTGCTCAAGGCCTTCTGCACGACCGGCTTGACGTCGGCGATAATTGTCCCCGCCTGGCAGCAGGCCGCAAAAAGCGAACCCGTCTTTTTCTCAATAATAGAAATATACTTTTCCGCCGAAAGCCCCAGATTGCGGCGCTGGCATATCTGAATAAGTTCGCCCTCGCACATCGCATGAATCGCGCCGCTGATACAGGAAAAGACCCCTCGATTCCCGGCTTTGCTGATCAGTTGGAACGCCTTCGCGTAAATATAATCTCCCAGAACAATAGAAACATCGTCACCGTATTGAGCATTGACCGTAGGCTTGTTATGCCGCGTCGATGCCCCGTCGAGAACGTCGTCGTGAATCAGCGAAGCCATGTGTATCAGCTCGACCGCGGTCGCAATATCGATAGTGTCACGGCCGTTACGACCGCTGCCGCTCCCCGCCCCGGCCGCCTTCTCGGAAAAGACCACAAGAGCAGGCCGCAGCCGCTTGCCGCCCGACGCCAGAGCAATGTCACTCATCGCCGCTACCGAGCCGTTCTCCGAGTCGCTCAGAACGGAACGAAGCGAATCCTCGACAAGGCTTAATTCTTCGGCAATCGGCTGGTAAATCTCTTCGAGTTCCATGCATTCAGCCTTTTTGGGAAATCCTCTGCCGCAGAAAGAACAACGCGCTTTCGGATGCAGCCAATGTCTCCGCACCCAAAATGTTCATAACCTCTCCGGGATTAAAACTCATCGTAGAAGATGTCCTCGGTGCCCTTTTCTTCGAGCACCCTCGTCACAGCCTCGATCATAAGCGGAGGGCCGCAAAGGAAAGCCTGCCGCCGCACACCGGCCTCCAAATACTTGTCAACCGATAAATGAATGAACCCGGTTTCCCCGTCCCATGTTTCACCCTCTTCGAGGGTGTCGGACAACGCATAAACCACATGCAGGTTCTTGTGCTTCTTCGCAAGCTCTTCGAATTCCTTCAGGTAGAAAACGTCTTTCGTCGTTCGGCACCCGAAGAAGAGCCAGCATACGCGGTCAGGCCATTTCTCGTAAAGCGTATATATGATATTCGCCATCGGCGCCATGCCGCAGCCGCCTCCGACGCAGACTATCTCGACCAAAGGGTCCTCGTTGAGCCAGAACTCCCCGTAAGGGCCGGTGAAGTTCACCGTGTCACCGGGCTCGACGTTATGCAGATAAGTCGAGCCGATACCGCCAGGGACGAGCCTTACCACAAGCTGCACGATGTTCGGCTCGTGAGCCGGAGAGCTTATCGAATAAGCCCGGAAAACAGGCCCCTCTGGTGACGGCGCCTGAACCTGAACATACTGGCCGGGGCGCTGATTGATCTGTGCCGGCTCTTCGAGACGCAGCGTTATTTCCTTTATGTCGTAAGTCAGCGTAACCGAACTCTCAACGGTCGAGGTGAACATCTTGACGTTCAGAAGATCGCTCGGTATCCGAACGTAGATGTCTTCTCGAACCTTCACCTGGCAGGCCAGGCGGACGCCCGAACGTATCTCTTTGCGGGTCAGCAGCGGCGTTTCGGTGGGCAATATGGGCCCGCCGCCTGATGTGACCGTTATCTTGCAGTGGCCGCACGTCCCCTTGCCGCCGCACGCAGAGGGTATGAAAATATCGTTCGCATACAGACACGCCAGCAGTGTCTGCCCGCCGTCAACCTCCAGGGGTTTTTCGCCGGCGTTGATGTCCAGTTTGCAGATGCCGTAGGTAACAAGAAATCGCTCGGCCACCATCAGGCCCGCGGCGAGTGCCACGACAAGCCCGGCAAAAGAAACTATCGACAACAAATAAATCATTGACCACTCCTATTGGATCGAGACCATGCCTGCGAAGCCCATAAACGCCATCGCAAGCACTCCCGTGACAATCATTGCTATAGGAACACCCTCGAAGGCCTTCGGGACATGACTGTATCGCATTTTCTGCCTAAGCCCGGCAAGCATCAGTATCGCGACCGCCCAGCCGATCCCCGCCCCGAGACCGAAACCGACAGACTGAACGAACGTGTATTCACGAATGATCATAAACAGCGAGGCGCCCAGAATCGCGCAGTTGACGGTAATCAAAGGCAAAAATATGCCCAGAGCGAAGTAAAGTTTCGGACTGAACCGCTCGACGAACATCTCAACCAACTGCACAAACGCCGCGATTACAGCGATAAAAACGATAAACTGCAAATGCCCAAGGCCGTACGGCACAAGAACGAAATGGTAGATGACGTAGTTCAGCATCGTTGTCATGACCATTACGAAAGTCACCGCAGTGCCCAGGCCGAGCGACGTCTTTATCTGCCCAGAACACGCGATAAAAGAGCACATACCCAGAAAGTTTGTCAGCAGGATATTGTTCGTGAATATCGCCGCTATGAAAATCACCCATGCCGATGTATCGCTCATTATTTTTTCTCCTCGGCCTCAGGCCCTTTGACAGCATTGAAAGCGGCGATTACCATGCCGAGTGCGAAAAACGCCCCCGGCGCCAGAATCATGAGCTGGTTCGGGGTGTACCACGCCTCTTTAAGAACCTCATGTCCCAGTATCTCGCCCGTCCCCAAAAGTTCGCGGAAGAAGCCGATGATCGCCAGTGCGACCGCGTATCCCAGCCCGTTCGCCAGGCCGTCCACTATCGAGAGCATCGGAGGATTCTGCAATGCGAAAGCCTCCGCTCGACCCATGACGATGCAGTTCGTAATAATAAGACCGACGTAAGGGCCAAGCTGGTCCGACATCTCGACATAGAACGCCTTGAGAAACTGGTCGAACAGTATTACGAACGTGGCGATGATAGCCACTTCCGCAACCATTCGTATCCGGTGCGGCGTGTACTTTCGCAAGAGGGAAACAATCAGGTTCGACCCCACGCAAACGAAAATCAAGGCCGCACCCATTACCAGCGAGTTCGCCAGGCGATTTGTAACCGCAAGGGCCGAGCATATGCCGAGAACCTGAATCGCCAGCGGGTTATTAGTCCAGGCGCCTTCCTTGAGAGTCACCAGCCCCTTGCCGCCGCACAGCCCGCTGCTGCCGCAACTGCCGCACATCATCTGTTGATTATCAGCCATCGTTAGTTGCCCCCTTGGCTATGCCCTTGACTGCATCATTAAGCATTGCCTGCACCTTATCGCACGTCATCGTTGCCCCGCTTATCCCGTCAACTCTGTTGGGCGCATCATCCCCCGGCCCTATGACAAGGCCGATTTCGCCGTCGGCCCCGACAATCGATTTTCCGGGAAACTGACTGCGCCACCGGTTCGACGCTATCTCGCCGCCTAATCCCGGGGTCTCCTCCTGCTCGTAAAATGTTATTCCTTTGATAGTCTTCATGTCAGGCTCAAGCGCCAGAAAGCCCTTGACAGGACCCCAGAGCCCGGGGCCGGAGAAGCGAATCGCCGTGCCCAGGACCTTGCCGTCCTGGTCCGAATAGACGTAAGCCGCAAGACCGCCCAACTCTTTCTCCGTGACGCTTTGTTCGAGCGTTTCGATTACTTCCTTCGATTTCATCTTCTCGGCGCCGTCCACGCCCAGGGCCACGAGAATATTCCTGGCCTTCTTGGCCGCGGCATTTGCCTCTCTGTAGGGCCTGGTGAAACTCGCCGCAAACGTCAGAACCAATGCGCACGCCGTCCCCAATGCCGCCGCATAAACAAGAGTGTACAGGCTACCCTTCACTTCTAAGCCTCCTGATGCGAATCGCAATTACAGCCTCGTCGAGTATCGGCGCGACGATATTACCCAGCAGTATGGCGAATGTCACGCCCTCGACGTAACCCGTGAAATTCCGTATCAAAACGGTCGTACTGCCGATTATAATTCCGTATATCCACTTGCCGATATTAGACGTGGGGCTTGTCACCGGGTCCGTAGCCATGAAGAATGCCCCGAACAGCAGCCCCCCGGCGAAGACGTGCCAGATAATCGGACTCACCAGCCCATCTATACTATAGCTTACCGCGCCGCCCTGGATCAACGCGCCCGTCAGGATGACGAATGAAAGCAGAATCCCTGCGACCGTTCGCCAGTTCGCCACCCGCGTAAACAGAAGGAATACGCCCCCGAGAATTATCAAAATGGCCGACGTCTCCCCTGCACTGCCGGAGACGTTGCCGAAAAGAAGATGCCAGATCGAACACATCTGGCCGCCCTTCGCCTCTGAAAGGGGCGTTGCAACAGTCACCGCATCGGTCGCCGCCGGCGCCGTGGCATATTCAAGAAGCCTTCCAGTCAGGCCGCCCCCCGCCTCGATCCAGCTCGCGGACATCTTCGCAGGGTAGGCAAGCGCCAGAAAGCACCGCCCGACGAGAGCGGGATTGAATATATTCCGTCCCGTGCCCCCGAAAAGTTCTTTGCCTATCAAGACCCCGAAGGCAACTCCTACTCCAACCATCCAGAGCGGAATACCCGGCGGCAGAATCATCGGGAACAATATCCCCGTAACAAAGAAGCCTTCGTTGATCCCCTCCTTGCGCACAATCGCAAACGCCGCCTCGACCGCCAGGCCGCAGGCATACGAAACAATAATCATCGGGATTATCCGCAACCCGAAGAAGTACAAGGCCGCGAACACGCAGGGCACGACAGAGATGATCGCCATCGACATGAAACGTTTCAAGTCTATCGGGTCTCGTATATGAGGCGCCCCTAAAGTCCTGGTTCCCGGAGCGAACAGGAAATGTTCCAGAGCACCGAAAACAGGATTGAATACATGCAGTTTGCCGCCTTCTTCGAAGGTCGGACGGACCGCATCAACGATCTTCAAAAGCCATTTCACTCGCTGTTCTCCTCAGATTCTTTACGCGCCTCTGCCTCCCGCCTGCGGGCCTCTTCCTGGCGCAACTGCTCTTGACGTATCTCTTCCTGCTCCTTTGCGATAAGCTCCTTGGCCTTTATCAGTTCGCCTCGCACGTCGATCTTCGACGGGCACACGTAGGAACAAAGCCCGCACTCGATGCAAAGATCGACGCGCGCTTCGTCGGCCTCCTCGATCAAATCGCGATAGAGGTACTTATGAATCAGATGCGGCATCAGCCCGGCAGGGCAAACATCTTCGCAATATCCGCACGAAACACAGGGCCGGCCCTCGCCCCGAACGCCGCTGGTGTAATCCTCGCGGAATCTCTTTCTCAAAGCGCTCAGGAAACACGGCGTATAACTGCTGCGCCCCCACCCCGCCCGGACAAAACCCAGAAACTCTCGCTCCTCAAGCTCCGGCAGAACCGTAAGCCCGCGGCATTCCGTCTCGACCCCGAGACTCTGCCCTGCGATTTCACCGGTCAAAACACCGCCGTCGATGAGCCTGGCCGAAGGCTCCAGGACGTACTTGTCCGCAATAGTCTTAGTCGGATACCCCGGAACAACCATGATATGGGTCGGGCCGTCAACGCCAGCCCCGCCGATGGAGATAATCCGGACGGTACAGGGCTTGGTAATCGTCAATGCGCGGTCCGTCGCAAGAATACCCTCCGTTCGAACGCCCCACACCGGTCCCTTGTCCCGCTTAAGATTAAGACGACGAGCCAGAATGCCAAAATCGTCGTAAGGATAAGTCAGAGGAATCTCGACCATCTTCACCCACGCATAACCGCGTATATGATTGCGAACCAGATCCGCAAAAGCGCTCGTGATATCCGGAAGGACAAGATAAATCGGCTGATACTCCAACAGCGACTGCAAATGCTCCAGCCCCCTGGTGAAATCGAGCAGCCGTTTCTGGAGCTGGGCATCCCCCCTCGCCAGAAAAGGTTCCAGGCTGACAGTCGAGACGATTACCGCCTGCGGATCGCCCTGCGGGTCAGGCAGAGTGCCGGTATAAGCATCATAGAAAAACTGCCAGGCGCCCAGGCTCAGGAGTTTATATCGCTTAACGCCTCCGTCGCCCATTTTCGCCTCGATATGCTCAATCTCCTTCTCGGCAAGGTCGGCACGCTCCTCGTCCTTTCGAACATTGTCCAGAACAACATACCCCTCTTCGGCCCCAAGCTTAATTTCGCCGGCAAGCGGAGCAAGCAAAGGAACGCCGTAATTGTCAGGGTCCTTCGCCAGAATGTCTCCGCCGTTGACCTTCTGGCCTTGTTGTACGCAGATTTCGCTGAACGTAAAACGCTTACTCGCCAAAGGTAGATAAAGCACCTCAGGCTCAGGCATGACCGATATATTGCGATCGGGTTTGCCTTTCAAAAGTATGTTATAGCCGCCTCTAAAACGCATCTATACGGTTCCCTTACTATGGTAACCTTCGATAATTCAACCGAACGCACAAACCCGCCTGCATTCGACAAAAACAAACCCCCGAGGACGATTGAGCACATGTCCGACTCGCATGCCTTCGGAACTACTTCCGTTACGAACTCAAATAAGCCTTGGATTATATAACCCCCCGGCCGAACATTCAAGCC
Source organism: Sedimentisphaerales bacterium (assembly GCA_016932835.1). Taxonomy (GTDB): domain Bacteria; phylum Planctomycetota; class Phycisphaerae; order Sedimentisphaerales; family Anaerobacaceae; genus JAFGCD01. The sequence continues at coordinate 8,828 of JAFGCD010000100.1, read as the reverse complement.
AAAATTCAAATTTCAAACCTCTCTATTTCACCGGAGCCCTGGAGGCCAAAACGGTTGCAAATCGCTCCCAACGGCAGTAAAATGCTCCGCAACTTCCGCTCGAATCTGTGAAAGGCCGAAATGAGACCTGTCAAAATCGCTACACGCGCAAGCAAACTGGCCTTGGCACAGTCGAATTACATCGGCACCGAACTCCGCAAGCTCGACCCGGATATCGAAATAAAAATACTCGAAATTTCTACAAAAGGCGACCGGGATAAGTCCGATTTCCTTTATAAGGGCAGTGCCGTCGGCTATTTCACCAGTGAGGTCGAGAGGGCCCTGCTTGAAAAAAGAGCGGATTTAGCCGTCCACAGCTTCAAGGACCTGCCCACAGCCTGCACAGAGGGCCTGGCCGTCGCCGCAGTACCCGCCAGGGAATCGGTCGCCGATGCGCTGATAACCGCAAAACCGGTTGTGTCCCTGGCAGAGATGCCCCCGGCTTCGATAGTCGGGACGTCGAGCCTGCGAAGAATCGCGCAGGTCAAGCTTCTCAGGAACGATCTCAAATGCGTCCCGCTCCGGGGAAACGTCGAAACGAGACTCGCAAAAGTCGCCGGCGGCGAAGTGGATGCGGCAATAGTAGCGTGCGCGGGCCTCAATCGCCTCGGCCTGGCCGATAAGATTTCCGCCGTCCTGCCGCCGGAACAGTTTTTGCCAGCTCCCGCCCAGGGCGCTCTCGCCGTCCAGATCAGAGAGGATGATACCGAGTTGGCGTCTCTGGTCTCGAAATTAGACGACCCAGCCGCCCGCCTAACCGCGGAGACCGAACGCCGCATACTCGCTTCGATGCACGGCGGGTGCAGCATCCCCCTCGGCGTTTACGCCAGAGTCAACGCCGGCAACATAATCATCGATGCCCTCATATCGGACATCGAAGGAAAAACCCACATCAGACGCTCTGCGGCCGCTGCCATAGAAAAGGCCGTCGAATCCGCGGAAAAGCTCGCAAGAGAACTCCTCGATGCCGGCGGAAGGCAAATCCTGGAAAAGGTCAGAGCCGACCGGGCAAACTGAAGACTCTTTGCCTCGTTGCTTGTGAATTGTTGTGTGCCTGTCATCTTTCTGCGCACGTGTCGTACAACTGTCTAAGGGCGATTCTTATATTCGGGGCGTGGCGTTCGAATGCGCGGTCGATTGTCTGGGAGTCGAGGCGGACATCTTCCGGCAGGAGGTCTGCAACTATCGACCGGAACAGATCGACAGTGGTGGCGCATTCGATGAGGCTCGGCAGAGAGGTCGGCTGGTGAGCGGTTATTACCAGACCTGCGGCTCTTTTCAATATCGCGCGTTTGAAGGCGAGCCATGTAAGGGTGTTTAATGAATCGGCGCCGTCGATGAATACGATTTCGCGGCCTGTGAGACTTGCGAGGAAGCGCTTTCGAGCCGGGCGGGTCAGGGGACTCATGTCGTTGATGAATATCGCGGCGGTTTTGCGGCCTGTCCGGTCGAGATGGTCGCGAATGTCTTCGAGCAGCGTCGTCTTGCCGGCGCCTTGCGGGCCTGTTATGGCGGCGCGATAGTCTAATTCTTCCAGTCGGAGCAGGAGGCTGTCGAAAGTTGTGTGCAGCGGGCGGTATCGAATCTTTTCAATTCGCTCGACTGAAAATGGATTGTCCCTTGCTTTCACCGTTCGGCTCCTTAACAGCGCGGGCACGGCTGCGGGTTAGCTGAGTACTACTTCCCGACCGGTCGGCGAGACGGTTATCTCTTGGCGGACGGTTGTTTCTGCCGGGTAGGCCGTCGCTTCTATTGCCCAGACAATCGAGATGAGTCTTCCTGAGAAGCTGTACGGTCCTTCGGGTATCTGGAATGCGAATTCCTTCTGACCAAGGGAGCCGGTGACGTCGAATTTTGCCGAGTCTATCAGTCCGGTGTCCTGGGTTCCTTTGCCTTCGGTTCGCCAGAACAGGCAGACTTCGACCGATTCGGCATTTTCGGGCAGGTTCCAGCGGATTGTTCCGGCGAGTTTTTCGCCGGGCCTGAATTCGGTTTTTTGTTCGACGGTGTCTATGCTAAGATTCTGCATGATCATCCTGTTCCTGGCGGCGCTACTGTTATTTTGAAAGTGTCCTTGACGTCGGGCCATTTCTTTATGTCGCCGCGGACTTGCAGTTCCCAGATTATCTTGTTGTTTGTCGCTTCGAAGGAGTGCATCGAGTCGCCGGGGATTACGATTCCGATTTGTCCTGCGGTTATTTCATGTGGATCTTCGGTGGCGACGAGTTCGGTTTCGTAGAAAGTGCGTTTGGCGGTGTGCGTTTTTGTTCCGCGGCGGTATGTTGCTTCTTCTCTGGCCTGCAGTTCTATCTTCAGGGCTGTTACGGCGTCGGCCCGGCCTGTGAAGCTCCATGTCAGCGCTGCGGCCTGGCCGAGAGGTATCGCCGCGGGCGTCAGTTCGAGCCTTATTCGCGGATTGAACAGGGCGAGGAACTGGTAAAAGACATATGCGATCGCCCCGAGGCCGATGAGTGTGAATGGTATCATGAATATTGTCAGGCCCCATTGGGGCCTGTCGTAACGGAAGCCCTGGACGACGTCGTAGAGAAATACAGAGACGATTCCGTTCCAGAATACGGCGAAGAAGACTGTTCCGAGGAGTTTTGCCAGCGGGGTGTATCGCGCCTTTAGCACGGCGGGTCCCTGCGGTTGGTCCGGCAGGGGCGGTTCGGGGGCCCATTGGGCGGCGGTCAGCTTTCGTTTCTTGCGGCGGATTGTGCAAACGATGCCGATGAATCCGATGAGGAAGAATGGCAGCGGAATCAGGCCGATGAGCAGGCCGAGGTGGAAGCCTCGCTTGAGGACGGCCTCGGCGGGATTTTCGGGGTTGACATAGCAGAGGGGATTTTCAGCCTTGCGATAGCCATCGACTACTCGTTGCTTGCCCGATCTGCCGCTCGAAGAGCCGCCGACGAAGCCGTACCTGCTGGACTTATATTTTTCGCCCCCAAATTCATATTCGAAGAGGATGTCGATGCTGTATGTGGTGCTGTCGTCGCCCTCGTGGCTCTGGACGCGGGCCGAGAGTATCTTGCAGGGCGTCTCGATCCAGGACCTTGCGTCAATTGTTTTTGCGATTGGCCTGATTGCCAGCGGGTAGAGCAGGCCGCCTCCGACGACGGCGAAGATTGCGAAGAATACAACGGGGGCGTTTTTCCATTTTTGTCGGCGTGATTTCGGCGCGATACGTTTTTTGCCGGGGGGCTTTGATTTATAGAACCATGTTCCATAGATTCCGCCGGCTCCCACTGCAACGAAGATTAGCGGGAACAGGATTACGAAGCCGAAGAACAGGCTGCCTCGTTTGAGGACGGCCTTGGCGGGATTGGCGGGATTGACGTAGCAGAAGGCTTGGCCGCCGCGGGGATAGCGGTCGGCGAGCTTTTTGGCCTTGTGGTATTCGTCGAAGTCTGCATGGCCTTTCTTATAAATGGTCGAGGTGCGAACGGTCGCGTCGAACTCATATTCGTAGGCGACGACGAAGCGGTACGGGTCTTCGCCGCGCCCGGTATCTTCCACGTCGCTCTTGAGTATCTTGCAAGGCGTCTTCTTCCACGCTCGCTGGCCTATGACCGCGGCGAATTCGCGGATCGTCATAACCTCCACAAATGCACCCATGCAGAAGAAGGCCAGGAAAAAAAGCGATATTGCGATTTTGCCGGCGAAAGACGTTGGTTTCCTTCGTTTGCCTTTGTCTTTACCGCCAAATCTGAACTTGGCCATTTGCGTTGCTCCGTCTGCCGGTTCCGGGTGTTACGATTCATTTTGCCGGAATCTCTCGAGAACTTTAGCGAATGAAACGTGGGGTTGTCCAGGAATTTTACAGGGTTTATATATCGTGAGGGTTGCGGGGCGGGCGATAAGGCTTGGAATTTCCGGATTATGACCTTTCATTCCGGACTCATATAGTGTATAATCACACCTGCTGAGTCTTTTGCAGAGGTCGTGTCGAAGTCGGAGATGCGACGTCGTCAGCGGCCGCTGAAGCCGAGAGGTGATGTTGATGAGATGTGCCGAGATTCGTGGAGTTCTTTGCGTTTTGGTTTTGTTGGCGGCCATCGGTCCGTGGGCGCCTTGCCTGTATGCCGATTACACGACGACGATTCGGCCTGAGACTTCCTGGGGCGAATGGGAAGGGTGGGGCTGCTCTCTGAGCTGGTGGGCGAAGGAATTCGGTTATCGCGACGACCTGGCCGATATCCTGTTCACGATGAAATACACGATGCTGAACGGAGACAGCCTGCCCGGTTTGGGGCTGACCATCACGCGATACAACGCCGGCGCATGCAGTTGGAACTCCGTTAGCGGCGAGAGTATGGTCGAGTCCGACAATATCGGTTTACATCACCAGATGGACGGGTACTGGCTGGACTGGTTCAGCAGCAATCCGTCTTCGGCGAGTTGGGACTGGAGTCTCGATGCCGCGCAGCGCGCTATGCTTCTGAAGGCGCAGGACCGCGGGGCGGGACTTTTCGAGCTGTATTCGAACTCGCCGATGTGGTGGATGTGCTGCAATCATAATCCCAGCGGCGCCGAATCGGGCGGCAGCGACAATCTGCAGTCGTGGAATTATAACGCTCATGCGGTTTACATGGCCAACATCGCAGAGCATTTCCGCGATTACTGGGATCTCGAGTTCGGCTCGGTCGATCCCTTCAACGAACCGATTGCCGACTGGTGGCATTCTCAGGGTACACAGGAGGGTTGTCATTTCGACCGGTCCACGCAGGCGACGGTAATCGGCCACCTCCGTACGGAGCTGGATAACAGGGGGCTCGCCGCGACGGCGGTCTCGGCCTCGGACGAAGCGACGTATTCGATGGCGCTGGATACCTGGAACAGCTTCAGCCAAACCACCCGGTCGCAAATCGGCCAGGTTAACGTACACGGTTATCAGTACGGAAGCGGACCTCGCAGGGGGTTATACTTTGCGATTGGCGGCAGAAGGCTTTGGGACTCGGAGTACGGCGACGACGATGCCGGCGGGATGACGCTGGCCGCGAACCTGCACATGGATATTCGCCTGCTTCACCCGACGGCCTGGTGTTACTGGCAGCCGTTTGACTGGTCCGCCTGGGGGCTGGTTCCGTCGAATCTGGACGACCACTGGATCGGCAATGCCAATGCGAAGTATTTTGTCCTTGCTCAGTACACGCGACACATTCGCCCCGGCATGACTATCATCGACAGCGGCGAAGAAAATACCGTCGCGGCCTACGATGCTGCGGCGCGGAAGCTGGTTCTGGTGTCGGTCAATTACGGTACGGCGCAGCGGATTACTTACGACCTGTCGAATTTCTCGCATGTCGGCGGTCCTGTTACACGGTGGCAGACGCTCACCGGCGCCGGCAACAAGTACAAACAATACAGTGACATCGCACTGGCCGGCAAGAGTTTCAGTAAGTGGTTCAGCGCCAACAGTATCGAGACGTTTGAGATTCTAAACGTCGATCCTCCTTCGTCCGGCGTCGGCAGCTTTCCTCGACCGGGCCTGTGGTATATGATTGTCGCGCGGCACAGCGGCAAGTATCTGGATGTATCGGGAGGTCCCGATGCGACGGAAAACGGAGTCAATGTTCATCAGTGGCAGTACAACGGCGGCACAAATCAGCAGTGGAGACTCGAGCCTTTAAGCGACGGCTATTACCGGCTGACGCCGCGACATGCACAGGATAAGTGCCTTGACGTCAACGGGGTCTCGACGACCGGCGGGGCCAACATTCAACAATGGCAGTACAACGGCGGGCTCAATCAGCAGTGGAGACTGATTGCCGGCGAAGACGGCTGCTTTGCAATCGTCGCGCGCCACAGCGACCAGTGCGCAGATGTTTACGGCGCCTCGACAGACAACGCCGCTAACATTATACAATGGCCTTGCTCGGGCGAGGACAACCAGTTGTGGTCGTTTGAACTGGTTGAACCTCAATGCCTGCTCACGGCGGCACAAGGCAATTTCGATGGAAACTGCCGTGTCAATTTCTACGATCTTCTCGTGTTCGGACGATACTGGGGGCAGCCTTGCAGTGCAACACCTTTTGCATGCTCGCTCGGGCAGGACTGCTATATGGATATGAATCTTCTGGCGGAAATTGCCGAGAACTGGCTTGACTGCGAATCGGTCCCCGCTGATTTGTGCTGGTTGCGTTGATCCTCGCGGGCGCCCGCTATAGGTCAGGCCTGGAGAATAATCTTGCCTTGTTGGGGGTTGGGGTCTATAATCTCGTGCTGATATGTTTATATGCCAGGGGAGCTAAAGGGCGGCGGTAAAGGCCGCACTACAGCTGAGAGGCCGCTGATTCGGCGGTGACCCTATGACGGGCGTTTGAGAAGAACCGGATGCCCGGTGGACCTGATCGGGGTAATGCCTGCGAAGGAAGGCTTGAAACTGCTGGATTAGAGCATTCCTTTTTGAGTTTCCCGGGCGCATTTGGCAGAGGTGTTATGCAGATATTGAAGGTTAACGGCATTGAGAAGGAATTCGCGGACGGGGCGTTTCCCGGTACGCTTTCTGCGCTTCTGGACTCGCTCGATGTCAATGCCGCTACGGTCGTTGCGGAGGTCGCCGGCAGTATCGTTCGTCGGGAGGAATTCGGGCGCACGATCCTGGAGCCGGGCCAGAGAGTGGAACTGATTCGCCTGATGGGTGGAGGCTGATTATGGACGAGCTTGTAATTGCAGGCAGAAGCTTCGGTTCGCGGCTTTTAGTGGGGACGGGGAAATTCGCGTCGCCGGCGGTCATGGCAGAAGCATTGGAGGCGAGCGGGGCCGAAATTGTCACCGTTGCGCTTCGGCGCGTCGATATCGACAACGAAAACGACGATACCTTAGCCGCTATCGACCGTGATAAATATCTGCTGCTTGTGAATACTTCCGGCGCTCGTGACGCCGAAGAGGCGGTTCGGCTGGCAAGGCTCGCCCGCGCGGCGACTGATATCGAATGGCTCAAGCTCGAAGTCACACCCGATCCTTATTACTTGCTGCCCGACCCCGTGGAGACCTTAAAGGCCACCGAGATACTGGTCAAGGACGGTTTTATTGTCCTGCCCTATATCAATGCGGACCCGATTCTGAGCAAACGGCTCGAAGATGCCGGGACTGCTACCGTTATGCCGCTGGCGAGCCCTATCGGGTCGAACCAGGGGATTAAGACTCGCTCTGCGATCGAGATTATTATCGAGCAGTCGCAGGTTCCCGTCGTTGTCGATGCGGGTCTGGGCCTGCCTTCACACGCCGCCGAGGCGATGGAAATGGGCGCCGATGCGGTTCTTGTCAATACGGCAATCGCCACAGCGGCGGCGCCGGTTGCGATGGCCGGAGCCTTCAAGTCGGCGGTCGAGGCGGGGCGGACTGCGTATCTATCCGGCCCGGCGGCCGCGGGCAGGCAGGCAAGCGCATCGAGCCCGCTGACAGGTTTCCTGAGGGATTGATGCAGTGATTTCGGCACGGGGACATAACGACTCGGACATCAAGACGATTCTGGCCAAGCGCGGGCTTGACGGCAACAGCGCATTCTGGACCGAGCGGATTGAGCAAACCGGCGCCGGTGACGTCGAGCGGGCACTGGCCCAGCCCGCCGGGCGGTACAACCTTGATAGGCTCGTCGCTCTGGTATCGCCCGCGGCCGAGCCATACCTCGAACAGATGGCGCAGGCGTCGCGACGCCTGACGCTGCAGCGGTTCGGGCGAACGATTCGCCTTTATGCTCCGCTTTACCTGTCGAATATCTGCTCGAACAGTTGCCTTTACTGCGGGTTCAATAAGAACAGCCGCTCGCAGCGCGTTCGTCTTTCGGTCGAGCAGGCCGTTGCCGAAGCCGACATCATCGCCGCCGACGGCTTTCGCGACATACTGCTTGTCAGCAGTGAAGACAGGCAATATGTCAACCTCGATTACCTTGCCGAGCTGGTCGGGGCGCTTCGCGAAAAGTTCAGCTCGGTATCCGTCGAGATATATCAGATGACTCAGGCCGAATACGCCGGGCTTTTCGCCGCAGGCGTCGATGGGGTGACGCTGTACCAGGAGACTTACGACCGGGCGACATATCGTCGTTATCATCCTGCAGGGCCGAAGGCCGATTATGACAGAAGGCTCGCGACGCCCGACCTTTTTGCATCCGCCGGCATGCGACAATTGGGCCTGGGCGCCCTGCTGGGACTGGCGGACTGGCGGCTTGAAACCCTCGCGCTGGCCGAGCATTCGGACTATCTTATGCGGCGTTACTGGAAGTCGCAGGTATCGTTTTCGTTTCCCCGTCTTCGGCCGGCCCACAATGTGGACGGCTTGCAGTTCGAGCATCCGGTCGGCGACGCCGAGCTGGTTCAGATGATAACCGCACTTCGCCTTTGCTTCGCCGACGCAGGCCTTGTCCTCTCGACCCGCGAAGGCGCCGAACTGCGTGATCATCTGGTCAAGATAGGCATAACGAAGGTAAGCGCAGGCAGCAAGACCAGCCCCGGCGGATACTCCCACGAAGCGAACGCCACCGAGCAATTCCAAATCGACGACGACCGAACCCCGCGTCAGGTAGAAGAGATGATAAAAGCCGCCGGCGCAGAACCCGTCTGGAAAGACTGGGAAAGACCGACGGCGGGCTAAGGCTTATTCTTCACTGCAGAGATCGCAGAGAAAAACCACAGATACCCAAACCACAGGCGGATACTGTGTTGGCCATGTTCATACTCTTGTTATGGCGTTGAGAGAAAACACGCGATTACCCGTTTCTCCAGGGTTTGAGTTGGTTTTTTTCGATTCTGAGTAGGTGTAGTCGTGCGAATTCCTGCAAGCCGTCC
>JAFGCD010000099.1 GCA_016932835.1 Sedimentisphaerales bacterium | reverse complement strand
CCGGGCCAGATATTGAAGTTCTACAATGGTCGCCAGATGAACATATCGGGAAGTCTTATCGCCGCCGGAACCGAGACCGAGCCGATCATCTTCACAAGCTACCGTGACGATTCCGCCGGCGGAGACACAAATGCCGACGGACCGACTGTCGGAGCCGCCGGCGATTGGGAATCTCTCTATTTCAATGAAGGTTCCGATAGCTCCGTCCTCCAATATGTCGAGGTGAGATTTGCCGGGAACTATTATAGCCCGGGACACGGTTCCGGGTACAAGCCCTCGATTCAAATCAGCGATTCTGATTTGACCATGACGAATGTCTTCGTCAAGGATGCCGATTCTACCGGTGTGCGGATACTCTCAGGAGCCCCGACACTCACGAATGTGCATGTCCTGCGGGCGCGCCACCAGGCCTTCCACGGCGAGCTCAACGCCAATGTCACCGCAGTCAACCTCACCGCCGTCGATACCGGCGGCGACCGGTACTATCTCAGTGGAGGGACCCTCACTGCAGACAGAACCTGGTCCATGGGCGGCCTGCCGATTGAAGTGGAAGGCAACATAACAATAAACCCAGCCGTTACGCTGACAATCGTTCCAGGCCAGATCGTCAAGCTCTCCAACGGCGAGCAATTCAACGTTAATGGCACCCTGCACGCCGTCGGAACGCCCGAAAAGCCTATAGTATTCACCAGCTGGCGAGACGATACCGTCGGAGGAGACTCGAACAACAACGGCGACGCAGATGCACCCGCAGAAGGGGATTGGGAGTCGATTTACCTCAATGCAGGCTCCGATGACTCGATTCTGCAATACGTCGAGATTCGTTACGCAGGCAACTACTATTCCTCCCACCATGGCTCCGGTTACAAGTACTCGCTGCGTTTCGAAGACACCAGCGCCGTTGCCGGATATGTCAAGATACTTTACGCCGATGCGACAGGGGTCAGAATCGACGGCGGCGCCCCAACCCTCGATAATGTCCATGTCGAAAAGGCTCGAGGATGGGCGTTCCACGCCAATCTTGCCGCCGATCCTGTTCTGAGCGAACTTTCCTCGCTGGATAACTGGTACGATGCATACTACATGGACGGAGGCAGCATGGCCGGCGACCAGCGTTGGAACGTCGTTACAATGCCTTATGTCCTCTCGTCCGACCTTCTCGTTCCTGCCGGCCTGACCCTTGCTCTCGACCCCGGTGTCGTCGTCAAGCTATGGAATAATCAGTACATTAAGATTGGAGGCACGCTCGATGCCAGGGGAACGCTCTCGCAGCCGGTCATCTTAACGTCACGAAGAGACGATACCGCGCTTGGCGACACCTTCCACGACGGCGCAAACCTGCCGCAGCGTGGCGACTGGCAATCGCTCATTATCGCGGAAACCAGTGTCGATACGATACTGGATCATGTCGATATCCGATACCCGGGCAACTATTACAGCCCCGGACACGGCAGCGGATTTCGAAGCGGACTGATAATCAACGATTCGGCTCCGATCGTCCGAAATTCCCGAATCATGCACGCCGACGCCACCGCAGTCGAGATATCGGGCGCCTCGCCGCTGATGGAGCAGATCTACGTCGAGAACTCGCGGCACGATGCCTTCAAGATGAACCTCGCTTCCACGCCGACACTGATCGGATTGACAGCCGTCAATACCGGAGGCGACCGGCTCGTTATGCAGGGCGGAACCCTCCCCGGCGACAGGACTTGGGATGCAGGCGGCCTGCCAATAGAGCTTGCCGGGGACGTAACTGTCCCCGCAGGGGCAGAGCTGACAATAGTCCCCGGCCAGATCATCAAATTGAGTAACAACGAACATATTGGTGTCAACGGCACGCTGACGGCAGTAGGAACCGAGTCCAGACCCATAATCTTCACGAGTTGGCGCGATGATACCGCAGGGGGAGACTCAAACAACAACGGCTCGGCCGATGCCCCCTCCGAGGGCGATTGGCAGGCGATCTATCTCAATGCCGGCTCCGATGCTTCCGTCCTCGAATACGTCGAGATTCGATACGCGGGCAACTATTACAGTAGCCATCACGGATCGGGCTACAAATATTCACTCTATTTCATCGACACTGTTGCCACCGCACGCAATGTCAAGATACTCTGCGCCGATGCCACCGCCGTCAGAATCGACGGCGGCGCCCCGACTCTGGACCAGGTGCTCGTCCAGGCGGCTCGGGGCTGGGCCTTCCATCTCAGCCTTTCCGCCAATCCGGCATTGTCCGGATTGTCTTCTGTTAACAACTGGTACGATGCCGTCTTGATCGACAACGGGACTATAACCGAGAACAGGCACTGGAACGTAACCTCTATGCCCTATGTCCTCGATACCGGCGATCTTAAAGTGGCCGCAGGCGTAACGCTGACGATTGATCCCGGCGTTGTATTGAAACTCTGGTACGGCCAACTCGTACAGATCGACGGCACGCTCGACGTCAACGGAACGCTGCTAGAACCTGTAATATTCACTTCGCATAATGACGATACCGCCGCAGGCGACACCTTCCACGACGGTCTTACCCTCCCGCAGAGAGGGGATTGGAAATACGTCCACATCGCGCCGACAAGCACCGGAACTACCCTCGACAACTTCGAAATTCGCTATGCAGGCAATTGTTATTCTCCGCACCACGGCTCCGGTTATCGACGAAGCCTTTATGCCGATGCCGACACCATGGCCAACGGCCTTGTAGTGCGACAGGCCGACAGCGGCGGAATCATAGTCAGGGAAGGGGCCACTCTGACCGTTGACGGCGGAATCCTCGCCGAAAACAGCAGTTATAATCTCTACGTCGAAAACGGCACGGCCAATCTCTCAAATATGGCTATTATGTCCAGCCCAACCGGCGTAGCCGTCGCAAACGGCCACTATGCATCGATTACCGGCTGTACCTTCGCCGACCTGACAACAGCCGTAACCTATGCCGGTAGCGATTTCACGCACGCCGTCGCCCAGGCCAACTGGTGGGGCGACACCGGCGGACCCCACGACCCCGACGGCAGCGACGGACGAATCAACAACAATCCGGACGGTGTGCCCGTCGGCAGCTGGGTGGACTATTCAGGCTGGCTTGCAGCTCGCCCCGCCTTGCCGCTCGGACCATTCATAATTACGCACAGCCCGGTCCTGGCCAACACCCCCGTTGCAAGTCTGGATGTCGTGTTCTCGGCGCCCATCGACCTGTCAACCTTCAATCCCGCCGAAATACTGGTCAGCGGGCCTCAGTGGGCTTCGGTATTATCCATCGCCCAGATCCTCCCGACTACGTACAGGCTGATGTTCGATGTCCCTCTGTTCGTCGAAGGCTCGTACCTTGTGAGTATAGGCCCGAACATCGCCTCACTCTCAGGTTATCAACTCGACCAGGACCGTGACGGAAGCGGTGCCGAGGTCGGCGATGACGTTTACGCCGCCGCGGTAACGGTCGATTATACCGGCCCTCGCGTGACTGACCAGTCGCCCGTCGGAGAGCTTACGACCGCCGTGAACTATATCGACGTAATCTTCTCCGAGCCCGTCGCCGCGGCAAGCTTCTCGCCCGCCGACGTCACCATCAACGGGCCCGCCGGAGCAATACAGCCGCTCTCGGTAACGCCGATCTCAAGTACCGAGTTCAGAATCAGCTTTAACTACCAGGCCGTCAACGGCGAATACACCTTCACTATAGGGCCGAATATCACCGACCTGGCCGGCAATCCGATGGACCAGAATGAGAATGGAGCCAACGGCGAAGCCGATCTTGACGATTACCAAGGCGCCTTTGAACTTGCCTTAGAGCCGGTCCGGATAATCTCGCACGAGCCCGATCTGCTGGTCGCATACGCCGTCGATCATCTGCAAGTCACCTTCGCAGTCCCAATCCTCTCCGCCAGCTTCACTCCGGCGGATGTGACGGTATTGGGGCCGAGAGGATTCGTAGCCGTGGTAGGCGTTGCCGACCTTGGCGGCAATACCTACAGAATAGATATCGAAGCACTCTCCGAAGAGGGCCTCTATCAGGTCCTCGTCGGACCGGAAATTACCGACCCCGGCGGAAACCTCATGGACCAGGACCTCGACGGAACCGTGGGCGAGCCCGAGGACCGGTATTCCTTCGAATTCACGGTAGATGGCGTCGGTGCAATTATAACCGGACACACCCCGGGCGGAATAACCGTCGCCGCTCCGGTAGCGTACGTTGATGTCACCTTCAGCGAACCCATCCTGGCCGCTACATTCGAACCACTCGATGTCAGCCTCACAGGGCCGGACGGCTCCTTCAATGCCTTGTCAATCGAATATGTCGAGGGCACGACATATCGAATCCTCTTCCAGCCGCGATTCACCACCGGCGAGTACACCTTTGTCATCGGCCCCCACATCCTCGACCTTGCCGGAGTCCCAATGAATCAGGATGGAGACGCCGACGACGGAGAGGTAATAGAAGACCGCTACGAGGGCGCATTCACCATCGACAATACCGCCCCGGCTGTCGTCTCGACCGACCCCGCAGGACTCGTCGAGGATTTCTTCTCCGAGGTGACAATCGTATGGAGCGAGCCGATATCGAACGGCTCATTCGCCGTAGAAGATGTCCTGCTTACCGGACCGGCCGGGGAAATCGAAATCATATCTGTCCAGAAGATAGACGAGATAACATACAGAATAACCTTCACCGAGCAATCAGCGCCCGGTGATTACGAATTCCGAATCGGACCGGACGTCCGCGATTTCGTCGGCAACCAGATGGATGAAAACGGCGACGGCATATTCGGCCAGGCCGGGGACGCTTGTGTCTTCGTGCTCTCACAGGCACTGCCCGACCTGGCTATCCTTTCGCCCGTCGTGTCCGCCGCCGTCTATAACGGCGATATATTGACGGTAACCTGGACGGTCGAAAATAACGGCCTTGCCGCAGCCCTTGCATCATGGACCGACAAGGCGGTGCTCTCCCTCGACCCGTATTTCGGTAATCCCGACGACATCGTACTGCAGGCATTCACCGCCGAGACAGACCTTGCCTCCGCAGCGACATACGACCGCGAGGCTTCCGGGGCCGTGCCGTTCGGTATCGTCGGAACATACACCGTATTCATCGTTGTCGATACCGGCAGCAGCGTTCCGGACAGCGACCGAACGAATAATATGTATCAGGCCGCCATTGAAGTGCAATTCTCGCCTCCGCCCGCCGATCTGATTGTCGATATGATTACCGTCGCCCCGACCGGGACTACCGGGCAGCCCGCCGCGATATCATGGCGAGTGACCAACGCCGGAACTGCCACAACCGCACAGTCCTTCTGGCGCGACAGGGTCTATCTCTCCGCTGATGCAGTCTTCGGCGGCGATCTGCTCTTAGGTACATTCGACCACACCGGGGCCCTCGAATCCGGCGGCAGCTACGGCCAGGCCCGCACGATCACCATCCCTGAAGACCTCGCCGCCGGTGAGTATTATGTCTTCGTCGCCACCGACGTCAACAACCACGTCGAAGAACCCGCCGCCGAGGACAATAACACGAATATCAGCGCCGCTGTAATCAATGTCGCCCTCTCGCCCGTTCCGGACTTGGTTGTCACCGATGCCTGGGGACCATCCGTCGCGGTCATAGCGCAATCAGTAACAGTTAACTGGACCGTGCAGAATGCCGGAGCCGCCGATGCCCCGGCAGGCTCCTGGAACGATAAGCTGTATCTCTCGACAACCGGAACCGTCGCCGGCGCCCAACTGCTCGAGACATTCCGATTTGAAGAAGGCCTGGCCGTCGGCGAATCCGTATCCCTCAGCCGAACCATAACACTGCCGACGATTGCCGACGGTGACTACTACATAGTCGTTGTCACCGACGCGAATAATGAGATATTCGAGCGGGACGGAGAAGACAACAACACCGGCGTTTCCGCATCTGCGATAACCGTCCGGCACCCCGATCTCGTTGTGAATAGTGTCGCAGTGGATACCCCGGATCCTTACGAATCCGGCGATACGGTCACTGTCTCGTGGACCGCCGCAAATGCATCCTCCGGCCTGAGCGGGGCCGATTGGCTCGACAGGGTTTATTTGTCGAACGACAATACTCTCTCCGGCGGCGATATAACGCTCGGTGAACTGGCGCACAGTGGAGCCTTGGCCGGCGGCGAAACATACACCGCGAGTCTCACCGTTACACTGCCCGACGGTATCGACGGGACGTACTATATCTTGGTCAAAACCGATGCATCCGCCCAGGTCACTGAAGGAGCCGGCGAAGGAAACAACGTAAGCGCGTCGTCCCCTCTCGAAATAAACCTGGCGCCCTATGCCGACCTGTATGTCTATGATGTAGCGGCACAGGAACTGGTCGTAGGCGACCCGGTGGACCTGACCGTATCCTGGACCGTCCGCAACATCGGCACCGGCCCGGGCAGAGTAGATACCTGGATCGACCGTGTGGTACTCTCAACAGACGGTACTTACGGAAACGGCGACGACAGAATAATAGGCTCGTTCACGCATTCCGGCGCGATGCCAGTCGCAGCGACATACTCGCGCACCGAGATAATTATGCTCCCCGCCGCAACCCAGGGCCGTTTCTACCTCTTTGTTGCCGCCGACGCCGCCGACGTCGTGTACGAACATGACGATGTCGGAGCAAACCTCGCCGATCCCGGCCATGTCGTGGACGTTGCCGCGATGCCGTATGCCGATTTGGTAGTCGAATCGGCAATTGCCGATTCCGACGGTGTAGCCGGGCAGGCACTCGCCGTCACTTGGACCGTCGCAAACCGCGGAATTGGCGTGACTAACATCGCTTCCTGGTCCGACACCATACGAATATCGCCCAATCCCGATGGTTCCGCAAGCACCTTTGTCGCTTCATATACCCACGCAGGCGCCCTCGCCGTAGGCGATACCTACACGCGCTCGGTGGACGTTACCCTTCCGGCTGCGCTTACCGCCGGAACTTACTACATCGTTGTCAAGACCGACGGCCCCTTCGAATTCATATATACATACAACAACACCGCCGTCACCGACCCTGTATCCGTAACAGTACCACCGCCGCCCGTTGCCGACCTGGCCGTCACAAACGTCACGGCTCCCGATACGGCAATGGAGAGCGACACCCTCGAAATCTCCTGGACGGTTCGCAACGCCGGCCCGGAAGACCTTACCGAATACTGGGACGACACCATCCTGCTTGTTCCGGGAGGCGATATGGGTGCGGCGATGGTCATGGGAACTTTCCGCCGACGAGGCGGACTTGCGGCGGGACATACCTACACTCGCAGCGAATTGATCCGCCTGCCTGCCCGCATCGAAGGTGTGTACGAGATATACGTCCGAACGGATTCGAAGCGATGGACTACCGGCGGAGAAATAGTCGAAACCAATGAAAGCAACAATGAAGGAATGGCCGCGGAGCCGTTGGTCGTTTCCCTCTATGTCAGGCCCGATCTGCAGGTAACGAGCCTGCTCGCACCGGTGACGGCTACGGCTGGAACGGTTATCGACGTTGAGTTTGTCGTCACAAACCTCGGACTCGTGCCGACTCCGACGGGCGGCTCGCGATGGACCGACAGCGTCTATCTGTCCCTCGACCACAAGTGGGATGGGGGCGACAAGCTGCTCGGCTCGCTTGCCAATGGAAGCGCTCTTGAATCCGGCGAAAGCTACAGCTCGTCCGGCACATTCGTCCTGCCCGAAGCTGCCGTAGGAAACGTCTATATTATCGTCAAGGCCGACTCCGGAAACGTCATACATGAGTATCCCGGTGAGGATAACAACACCGCTGCCGTCGCTATGGCTATAAATGTTGTGCCCGTCCCGCCTCCGGACCTGGTAATCTCCGATGTGACCTGCCCGACCGAAGCCTTCGAGGGCAAGCAGATTACCGTGTACTACAAAGTCACAAACAAAGGCGCAGGAGTGACATATCCCGGATATTGGACCGACGTAGTCTGGCTTTCGCACAGCAAAACACGCCGCCCAAGAACAAATCCGGAGAACCTGTACAACGACCCCGAACTCGGCGACATCATCCTCGGCAGAGCAGGCCACAGCGGAGCACTCGAACCGGGCGAAAGCTACTACGGAAGCGCTACCGTCACGCTGCCCACCGAGTTCACCGGCGTTTACTATGTCGTCGTCTGGACGGATAACGCCGATGTCGTATTCGAGCAGGCATTCGACGTAAACCTCAATCCCGAAATACCCGACGACCTCGAAGGCAATAATATCCAGGGAAGACAGATCAACGTCCTGCTGAATCCGCCCCCGGACCTCGTCGTCACCGAAGTCCTGACTCCGCCCTCCGCCGCAAACAGCCAGGAGATAACCGTTACCTGGACCGTTGAGAACCAGGGAACCGCCAGGACAAACAGAAACGAGTGGGGCGATGTAATATACCTCTCAACCGACGAAGACCTGTATGATGGTGAAGGACAGCACTGGGTCGTATTCGGCGTCCCGCACACCGGCGCCCTCAATCCCGGCTCGGCATACACCCAGTCGGCCACCTTCACCCTGCCTGTTTGTGCCTACGGAACCCACATCATCGTCGAGACAAACGCCGATCCCGGCCTGTTCCAAATCCGAGAAGAGGATTTCATGAAGGAACTCGCCGAGGTCGTCGAAGGAGTCATCGGCAGGGCCGAGGAAAAGCTCGGCAAACCGCTTGAGAAAGCGACGAAAAGTGACCTCGAGAAACTGTCCAGGAAAGACATCAACTACATCCTGATCGGCGCGCCGGCTGAAACAGTCGGCTTCCAGGCAGTCTGGGAAGGCCCATATACAAACAACAATACCAGGGCCGCGGCCTGCGATGTCGTCAACTATGCCCCGGACCTGGTCGTAACCAATGTTACTCTCCCCGCAACCGCATATTCCGGCGAGAAGATTACCGTCACCTGGCAGGTCACAAACCAAAGCGATACCGCCGTATGGGTCGGCACGAAGCAGTGGACTGATTACGTATTCCTCTCGCCCGATGCCAGGCTTATAGCCGACAGGTTGTCCGCCTCGGCTTATGTAGTCCACGGCTCCCCGACCGTCCTCGGGCCGCACGAAAGCTACACCGCAACCGTCGAAATGACGATCCCCGGAGGGTTCGAAGGCAGGCTCTATGCACACGTCCTGCCCGACATCAGCCTGTACAAGGGAAAACCGCTTCTGCTTGGCTACGATGCCGACGGAACACCGCTGCCGAGCGGTATCAATGCCTCCGGCTATCCGGGCTGGACCAAGACCTTCTTCTCAAGGGTCTGGGAGACGGACGGCAGCAAGACCAACAATTACGGCGCCTCCGGCCCCGTGCAGGTGATCTATCGTGAGCCTGATCTGAGGGTGATTGATCTCGACATCGTATCGGCAGCCGACTCCGGCTCCGTGATTCCGGTGACATGGACCGTGAAAAACGAAGGAACGCGAACCACAAGGGTCGATTGGTGGACCGACCGTGTCTATATCTCGAAGGATTCGTCTCTCGATTTCTACGACCAGTATCTCGGCTCGGTCGTGCACAAGGGAGCCGTTGGCCCCGACGGCGAATACGAGGCCTCTGTGAATGTACGCCTGCCCGACAATATCGAAGGAGAGTTCTTTATCCTCGTTTATGTCGATTCCTCCGTAACCGGTAGCGCCTGGTCCGCAGACAGCGCCACCCCTTACCCCGCAGAAAAGGGATTGGCCAGACTCAAAGGCGGGGGACCGGGACGGGTCCTCGAATATCGAGGAGAAGGCAACGATATCACGGCAAGCCCGATCGCAGTCGCACTGCCCGAATCGCCCGACCTTATCGTAACCGGAATCGATATTCCGTCTCGTGCAATCGTAGGACGCGAAATTGAGGTGACCTACGAAATCACAAACACCGGAACGGATACCCCCGACCGCCAGTCGTTGTGGAATGATCGCGTCTATCTTTCGAGGGACCGGTATCTCGATGCAAACAGTGATCATCTGCTCGCTACCCTCGAACACACCGGCGGCCTCGTCTCCGGCGACAGCTACGAGGTCACTCGTACATACCGCCTGCCGAAGGGAATCGACGGGGCGTATTACATATTTGTCGTAACCGATATACAAAACGCCCTTGCGATATCCGCGGGACCGGGTTCGCATTACGGCGAGGTCGATTTCTCGGCGCTTCCGTTCTGGCGAGGCCTCGTCTATGAAGGCGAAAACGAGGGCAACAACGCCGGCGTAAGCGATACACCGATGCTTATCGAATACCCGCCCCCCGGTGATCTGCGAATAGACAACGTATTCGTTCCGGCAGGAATCGTCAACTCGGGCGATGAAGTGACGATTAGATGGGAGGTGACAAACGACAGCACCGAGAGCATCGTGGCCTTCTGGGAGGATGCCGTCTATCTCTCAGCCGATACCGTCTGGGACCTCGGCGATAAATTCGTCGGGCGGACCGCCCAGGGACAGGTCCCCGATCCGGAAAACGACAAGAAAGCCGTACTCGTCACCCTCGATCCCGGCGAGACTTACATCGCCGCCCTGACGACTGTACTGCCCGTAGCGATGCCCGACCGTTACTACGCAATCGTTCGCCTCGATATCTACGACGACGTCCGGGAAACCGAGAACGTCGTCAACAACCGCCTCGCCTCTTCCGACGCCATTGTCGTAAGTGTCCCGGAACTCATGCTCGACGTCCCTGCAGACGACACGCTTCTTCCGGGCAGGGAACTGCTTTATCGGGTCGAAGTATCGGCCGGCGAAACCCTTATCGTCGAACTGACAAGCCTCGATAAGACCGGACAGAACGAACTCTATGTTCGCCACGAAGGCCTGCCCAACTCCATCCATTACGACGGCGCCTATGAAGGGTATCTGTATGCCGATCAGACTGCAACCGTAGCCGAGACGGAGGTCGGATACTACTATATCTTCGTTCGCGCGGTCAGCCTGCCTGCCGAGGGTACTGCTGTCCAGCTAAGGGCAAGAATCCTGCCGTTCGGAATCACCGACGTTTATCCCGATAACGGCGGCGACAGCCGATACGTCACGATGACCATCGAGGGTGCAAAATTCGACCCCTCTGCAATAGTAAAACTGATCAGACCGCAATTTGCGGAATACGAGCCGACAAACTACGAGATTATCAGCCAGACCAGGATTATCGCCAACTTCGATCTCCGAGACGCCCCGCACGGGCTTTACGACGTCCAGATAACCAACCCCGATGGACAGGTCTCGCGTGTCCCGTATCGCTATCTCGTCGAGCAGGCCCTGCCGCTCGATGTGACCGTGGGC
This sequence comes from Sedimentisphaerales bacterium, assembly GCA_016932835.1. Classification (GTDB taxonomy): domain Bacteria; phylum Planctomycetota; class Phycisphaerae; order Sedimentisphaerales; family Anaerobacaceae; genus JAFGCD01. Next base: position 35,878 of record JAFGCD010000099.1, on the reverse strand, counting down.
CTCAGCGGCCCGTCTGTGCTGGATTTAGGTGAGGTCGGATGGTATCGTTTCGGTATCTGGAGCCTCACCAACGTCGATACGCCCTACGTGCACATAGAATTCGGCCTGCCCAGGCTGGAGAATCCTTTCGAAGGCCTTATCCCCGGAGACCTGCTTGTCTTCAGGACGAATCTTACAGGCCGGCCCGGCATAGAAGACGTCCCCTGGGCCGAACTCGATTCGATTATCAACATAGACGGCGAACTGATGGCGCCGGGATATAGTCTCGACTTCGTCAACCAGGGATATGCCGCCCTGACATTTACCATAGATATTCTGCCGGCCCTGCGGGATATACTCGCAGAAGACCCGGACTTCCTCAAGGACTTGTGGGTCATGGGGCTCGACGTCTCGGATCTGGCTTTCGAATTCCACATCCAGGCCGCTGCCACGCCCATGACCTCCGCCGAGTACATCGAATACCAGAGAGCCGTCGCCGAACAGATGAGGGTAAAAATTCTCGATGACGATACGGCTCACGAGAGCCTCCGCCTTGCCGCCGCTGATTCGGAAACCTGGGCCGACGCCTATCTTGCCTCGCTGACAGAGTCCGGCCTGCTCAGGCCCGAGGATGAGCCGCCGGCTATACGTGAAATGCCTCGATTCGAGAGCCTGATGTCGGTAATCGCAGCGGGACTTCTCGCAGGCGACGCCGGTCGCGACGTAATCGAAGCAGGCGACCTCGTCGAGTTCTTCGACAACGTCCGCCGATGGTACGGACACGACGAAGAGGCCTACGGAACCGGCGACCTGCCCGACCCGGCTATATTCGACCTCGGATTGTCCCACGAAACCCACTACGAGGCATTTGTCGTCGAAGCAGGACCCGTCAAGCACTATTGGGAGACTATCGAGGATGTAAGCCTCAGGGACTACTTCGGAATAGTCGGCGCAGGCAGCGACAGGGTCAGAATGATAGGACCGGAAGGCTTCGCAGAGCAGAACTTCGTGCCCACCGGCACACCCTTGCCGTACACCGTCAGGTTCGAGAATCCCGCCGATGCCGCCGGACCGGTCTCAAGCATCCGGATATTGCAGCAGCTCGATGAAGATTTCGACGAGCGGTCCTTCCGCTTGGGTAATATCAGAATAGGCGATATCAACATCAACATACCGAGCGGAAGAGGATCATTCTCCGGCGAATTCGATTTCGTCGAGGAAAAGGGCTTCGTGCTCAGGGTAACCGCAGGTATAGAGATACTCAGCCGTACCCTACTATGGAATTTCGAAGCGATAGACCCGGAGACCGGCCTGCTCATAAGTTCGCCGGATACCGGACTGCTGATGCAGAACACCGATTGCACCAAGTTCGGAACCGTCAGTTATACCATCAAGCCAAAGGCTGATGCCGAAACGGGGATCGAACTTGCTGCGGACGCCAGGGTATTCTATGACGGCGGAGCCCCAATGGATACGAACAAGGTCTCCGCAACGCTCGACGCCGTTGCACCGGTGACTTCGACAACAGTAACCGAAATCGGAAGCGGATCATATTCAATCGAATGGTCGGCGGACGACGATTCTGCCGGCTCCGGCGTCGGCAGCTACTCGGTATTCACCTCCGTTGACGGCGGAATGTTCGCTCGCTGGCTCACGGATACGACAGATACCGCCGTTGTGTACGAAGGCAAGGCAGGTATTGAAGTCCGGTTCGTCGTGCTCGCCTGCGACCAGGCAGGCAATATCGAGCAGCCCCCGGCCGGCGTGAGGCTTCCCTCCTTCGGACGCGTAGTCAATCTCGGCTCTGCGTTCATCGACCCCATAGCGGAAGATGAACCCGCCGAACACGCAGAGCTTGCCGCCGAGCCTTCCACAAATCCGCTGTTCCTCCAGGCATTACTTGGCGTTCCGGGGGCTCTGCCTTCGGTTAACAGGCCGTCTTTCCACACTGTTTACGAACCCTTCACCGCTACGGCCTTTGCATACGGCATACCGCAATCCGGTGCCGGAATAGGCCCGCTCGGTATCGCTTTTGCCCCCGACGGTCAGACCGTTTACGTCAGCGGCGGCCCGGGCCGAAATCTGATTTACACCTTCGGGCAAGCCGGCGGCCGGGCCTTGACGCCTCTGGCGACGCTCTCCGTGCCCATATATGATATGACCTTCGATCGAGACGGCCGCCTGTGGGCAACAACCGGAGGCGGGCCGCTCGTCCTGCTCGACCCAGAGACAGGCCAAATCCTTGAGCAATTCGCAGACGGAATTGCACTGGGCCTCGTTGCCAACCCCGATTCCTCGAAGCTCTATCTCTCAGCTTCCGACGGCATCCTCGTATTCGACACCGCCGCCCGAACATTCTCTAACTTCTCCAGCACGCGGGTCGATGGCCTGGCAATGGCGCCGGACGGTGCCCTGTGGGCGGCCACCTGGCCTTACGGAGGCCGGATTGTCAGATTCGATGCCAAGGGAAGGCCCGAAGTAATGCTCGAACTCGACCAGGAGGCCGAGGCCCTCGCCTTCGGACTGCCCGGAACACAGCTTGAAGGGCTCCTCTTCGTAAGCCACGCCCTCGGCGGCGCCATGACCATGGTCGATATGACGTCTATGCAATCGATCGAGGTCGCAACAGGCGGTTCAAGAGGAGATTTCCTCCACATCGGTCCCGACGGAAGACTCTACATGACCCAGACAGGACAGGTCGATGTGCTGTTCCCCGTTTTGCCGCCCCATGTCGTGGCGACAAATCCGGTGAATGGGTCCGACCAGACGCCCGGAGTGAGAATGGCGACAATTACTTTCGATGTCGATATGGACCCGTCGTCGGTCATGAATCTCGCAAACTATCGACTCACAAATACAACCCGGTCGATGAATATTCAAATCGGATACGTCGTTTACGACCGGCAAAGCCGCTCGGCTGTGCTGCTCTTTGAGGCGCTGCCCGGCGATACATACGAATTGGAGATATACACCGGAATAAAGAGCAGCGTGGGCCTCAATCTCGAAGCCTCGCATATCAGCGGATTTGTCATAATGGAGGATTTGACCGCCGAACTCGACCCTCACTTCACGAATACGAGATTGGACAGGAAAAAAGGCGCCGTCCTGGTGGATGTCATCGCTGCGAATACCCTCTCCGCAGACGTCACCGCTCCCATCAGGTTGATTCTTGAGGGGCTAACCGATACCGGAGTTACCCTTGAAAGTCCCGACGGTTACACCGACGACGGGCATCCCTACGTCAACCTGCCCGTCACCGGAGGCGTGCTCGGCCCCGGAGAATCGACTACAGCCATAACCCTGACAATCCTAAACAGCGACGCACTTGACCTCGACCTTGCCGCCAGGGTCCTGGCGGGACTCTGGCCCAACCAGTGGCCCTTGATGATTTCTGCAGCCGTTGAGTCGGCGAGCGTCGGCGAATTGTACCGCTATGATGCCGCCGCGACGGATCCCGATGGAACATCGCTTTCTTATGTAATGCTTCACGGCCCGGCTGGAGCGACCATCGACCAGAATACAGGTGAACTCCTCTGGACGCCGACAAGAGCGGACCAGCCCCTCGTCCCCTTCGAAATTCGAGTTTACGACCAGCGCGGCGGCTATGCCTGGCAGCAGTGGGACGTCACTGTGACCGGAGTAAATACCGCGCCCGTTGTGGCGCCAGTCGCCGATCAGGAAATCGAAGAAGGAGACTTGCTTGAGATAGCCGCAGGCGGATTCGACGCCGACGGAGACCCGATTATTTACTGGGCCGACAACTTGCCGCCGGGAGCATATTTCGACGCAAAAACTCGAACCCTCAGATGGCAGACCGGCGGAGATGACGCCGGACGATACTCGAACGTCACTATATGGGCGTCGGACGGCCTGGCTCGTGTCTCAAGGTCGTTCGAGGTGCTTGTCCTCAACAAGAACCTCGCTCCCGAGCTCGTCCAGCCTGTTGACAGAACAATTCTCGAAGGCGATACGCTCAGCTTCAGGCTCCGGGCCACAGACCCCGACGGCGACCCGATAACCTTCTCCTCGCCAATTCTGCCCATCGGGGCGACCCTGCACCCTGTAACCGGACTGTTCACATGGACACCGGGATACGACCAGCACGGCACGCGCACTATCGAGTTCATAGCCAGTGACGGCGTCGGCAAAATGAGTCGAACCATGACAATCGACGTGCTCAATGTCAATGGGCCGGTGTACTTCGAAAATCCCGGCAGCCTCGAAATCTACGAGAGTCAGAACCTCTCGATAAGGATACCCGCCGTCGATCCCGATAATCCGGGCCCGTACATCGGATTGTTCATCTCTCAGGATGAGCTTGAAGTTGAGACAGCGGGCTGGCAGTCGAGCCTGATGTTCTCAATCGACGGCCTGCCCGACGGCGCGGAATTTGACTCAGACCTCCAGCTTCTGACCTGGACGCCCGACTACGACCAGGCCGGCGTCTATAGCCTCGCCTTCACCGCAACCGACGATGGAGACGGAACCGGAACGACTACCACCGATTCGATGGTCCTGGCCGTTACCGTCCTTGACGCAAACGCTACGCCGGTAGTTGCCGAGATCGAAGACCAGACAATCGCCGCCGGCACGACGCTCGACCTTACCGTCGTCGCCTATGATACCGACGACCCCACCGGCGCTGCCCTGACTATAACCGTGGACGGGCTGCCAGACTTCGCCTCATACATCGACAATGGAGACGGCACCGCCGGCATTCACTTCGCACCGAAGCTCAGTGACCGGGGAAGCTGCACGATTACGGTAGTCGCCACGGACGACGGAAACGGCGACCCAACCCGGGTAAGAGGCGGAACCGAGCAATTCATATTCACCGCAGAATCCGACAATGCTCAGCCGAAAATTGCCCCCATAGGCGACAAGATTGCAGTCTTCGGCGAGGAGCTGACCTTCACCGTACTCGTTACCGACCTGGACGAGGACCCCCTGACCTACACCGCCGACGGCCTACCCGCCGGAGCCGTATTCGAGGCCACAGGCGTTTACGGCCAGGCCCTGTTCACCTGGACTCCCGTTGCCGCCGATGCGGGTGTCCATACCATAACGCTGCGCGCAACCGACAGCGGAAACGGCGAGCCGGCCGACCTCCTCGCCGACGAGCAGACAATCCGGATAACCGTTCGTGCCGCCAACGCCGCACCTGTACTGAACCCGGTCGCCGCCAAAAGTGTAAATGAGGCCGATGAACTGGTAATCCAGCTTCTTGCCGAAGATGCCGACGGCGACCCGCTGACCTACTTCGCCGACTCACTGCCCAGAGGTGCGGCCCTCGACGAATTGACCGGCCGTTTCACCTGGACCCCGGACTACACCCAGGCCGGAACATACATTGTCCGGCTCGGCGCCACGGACGGCAACAGATCAAGAACCGAAGACGTCGAAATTACCGTCGAGCAGACAAATCGTGCCCCGGTATTCGTCCCGCTGCCCGACCTGCTTACACAGGAAGGAAGGATAGTCGGATTTGCAATAATCGCCGGTGATCTCGATGGAGACCAGGTCACGTACTATTCGATCGGGGACCTACCCGAAGGCGCCGTCTTCGACGCTGACGAACAGGCCTTCACCTGGACCCCTGCATTTGATGACGCCGGCACGCATATAATCACCTTCGGTGCATCCGATCCGGACGGCCTTACGGCCGAGTTGGAGGTCCGCATTCACGTCCTGAATGTCAACCTCCCGCCCGTTCTTGATGATTTCAGCGGACATGTCCTTATCGTCGGCGAGCCCTTCGATATGACAATCTCCGGCAGCGACCCCGACGCCGGCGCCGTCCTGACCTATTCCGCATACGGACTGCCCGCAGGAGCGACCCTAAACCCCGACACCGGCGAGCTGAACTGGACGCCAACCGGCGCGCAGACAGGAGAATATGACATATTGATTTCTCTCTCGGATGGCCACAAGAAAGTCAGGAAGACACTTACACTCGTAGTTTCACACAAGCAAATCCCGCCTGATGTCACCATCGAGCTTACCCCCAGCTTCCCGATTGCCGTAGGACAGCCCGTAATCGTCCACGTCGCCGCCTCCGGAATAGCCGATATCCAAGAACTCAGCCTCACTATAGCCGGAGAGCCCATGACCCTCGACCGCTTCGGCAGGGCCAGGTTTATCCCCGCCGCTCCGGGTCACATAGAAATACTCGCCGCCGCAACCGATGTCGATGGCGTGATCGGAACTGCCGTCGGCGACCTGAAGGTCCGCGACATTAACGATCGATTTACACCCGTGGTCAATATCGATGCCCCTGCCGGCGGAACCGTCATACATTCACAAATAGATATCATCGCCTCCGTAACCGACGAAAATCTCGACGAGTATCTGCTCGAAATAGCGCCCCTCGGCACAGCCGAATTCAAGACTCTAACAAGTGGCATCGAGCCCGTCGCCTTTGCCCATCTTGCTACGCTCAAGCCTGATGCGATAATGAACGGCGCCTATACCATCCGTCTGACCGCAAGGGATATGAGCGGACGTACCGCCTCGGTCTCGAAGATCATCGAAATCTCCACCGCAACCAAACTCGATGCCTGTGTCACCACGGCGACCGATATAGACGTGGATTTGGCTGGAGTCTCGGTACAGTTCACGAGAATATACAATTCTCTCAGCGCCGACCTCCGGGGCCTCTTTGGTTTCGGCTGGCATCTTGCCGGCGCCGAGCCTGACATTACAACAAACCTCCCCTCAACAGGGCTTGAGGAAATTGGCCTTTATCAAGCATACGGCCCAGGCACCCATCTCTACGCCAATCTGCCCGACGGCAGTCGTGCAATGTTCACGTTCGAACCGGTTTACAGCGAATACGCGGGATTAGCCTACTATACTCCCGCATGGACAGCCGAACCAGGGGCGGATTACGAGCTCGATACCGCGTTTGGTGCCCTGATTCTAACAGGCGGCAAGTTCTATCAGCTCGGAACCGGCATCCCATACAATCCGGCAAGCGGCGGATTCGGCGGGCCGGCATACACCCTCACAGCCCCCGACGGAACCCAATATCGATACGACGCCGACCAAAAACTCATCGAAACCGTCAGCGAGGGCAAAGTATTCATCTGGAGCGACAGCGGCATAACCGCCCCTGACGGCCAGGCAATCCAGTTCCGCAAAGACAGGGCTGGTCGCATCACAACGGCCGTGGACCCCGACGGCGGAAGAACCCTCTACTCATATGACAATGCCGGCAACCTTGCTTCCGCCAACAACCTTGCCACAGGCCACAGGTCATGGTACGGATACTCCTCGACGCTCGACCATTATCTCACTGCCGTAGTTGGATCGAGCTCGGTTATCGAGTATTCCGTTGCCGGCGAATTGACCGCAACATATCCGATTGACGGCATCCTGGGAACCAGCCGCCAGTTCCTCGGCGCCGCAGTCGCCGGTTCGCTCGCCGCAGGCCAGACCAGACGCTACGCGTTCGTTATTGGTCAGGCGGAGCTGGCGACCTCAACCACAGGCTGCATCACACTCGGTATCCAGGTCAGATCCACCTCCGCACTGGCCCCGGCTGCAGCCGGCGTGCGAGGATTGCCTTTGGATAGCAGCGTCGTCCAGCCGGACAGCAGTCTGGTAATGGTCACCCTCACCTCCGGCGGCGTGTACATAGTCGAAGTCTCAGGAGCCGACGATGTCACTGCCGGTGATTACGAGCTTGAAATCTATCTTGCCGGAGACGTCAATCTGGACGGCGAAGTCAACGGCCTGGATCAGGCCGCATATATGGATGCCCTCGGCGCCTCAGCCGGAGATGCCGAATACAACCTTGCCGCCGACGTCAACAGGGACGGCCTGGTTGACTCGAATGACGGCCTGCTCATGGCCGGAAGCATGGGATTCGCCGCAAATCAGTCCCCGACAGTGACCAGCCAGGCCTGCACAACCCTGCCTGCCGTGCCTGTCATTGTGGACTTGGAGGCTTTGACAGACGACCCCGAGGACGATGAGCTTGGATTTATCATAACAAACGTCCAACACGGCTCCGCCACTTTGATAGACAACGGAAGAACCGTTGTCTTTACCCCCGATGCCGCCTTCGCCGGAACGGCAGGGTTTGACTTCCAGGCGGACGACGGAACTGCACGATCCGGTGTTGCGGCGGTCACCATCGACGTGATTGATGCGGCACTCAAGAAAATAGTTGTAAGAAATCGCGACCTGCTTCTGAATCTCGGCCTCAGTGCCGCCCTGGAGTTGACGGGTGTATTCGTTGACGGAAGCGAGGTTGTCCTGCCCTCGGACTATGCGACATACGCCTCGACCGACACCTCCGTCGCGGTCGTTACCGATACCGGCAGTATCCTTGCCGTCGGAAACGGCTTCGCCGTTATCACCATCTCAGCCGCAGACCTCCTCTTCGCAACAACCGTAACCGTAGGCGATGCCGACCAGCGATGGCTTGACTTCTACCCGTACAGCTACTCGCTGACAGTCGGCGAGCAGCGGCAATTCGTAATTCGAGAAAAGCTCGACGATGATACGGTTGCAGACCGCTCGGCCGCGAGCGAGGGTACGGTCTATTACATCAGCGACCCCGACGTAGGATCGATTTCCCCTGCTGGATTGTTCACCGCCAATATGCTCGGTGTTACATACGTCACGGTCGTCAACGGCGGCCAGAGCAGGGCAGTTCCCATCAGTGTCGAAGCTCCCGCAATGGACTCGGCCGTCGTCGGAGACGACGGAGCAATCATTACTACAACGGAAGGAGTCACGATCGGAATCGGACCAGGAACTCTTCCTGCCGGCGCAACTGTGACTGTCACGACAAAGACAGAGGCCGACCTGCCCTATGAGCTTCCCTGCGGATGGTCCTTCTCGCAGGGATTCGCCATTGATTTCGGAGACGACCCAATCTCTGCGCCGCTCTCCGCAGCGTTCCCCGCGCCCGCCGGATTCAGCGAAGGCGACCAGATATTCCTGTTCGTACCGGTATCAGCAGTCCTCGGACCCGATTCACAGGAAGACGCATGGCTTCTCGTCGATCGTATGACCGTAGGCGCAGACGGGATGGCTCGCACCACCTCACCCCCTGATCCGGGATTGGGAACCGGAATCGGAAAGGTCAATGAAGGTGAAGGCTTGCCGTGGATGGAACTGAGCGGCGGAGTAATCGCCAAGCCCGCAATGGAAGGTATGATTATCGGCGCCGCGCCGACTATCATGAGCGTTGCAGTCGCTTCCGGAATGATGGCCTCAAGAATGGGCCAGGACGTAATGGTAACCGGCCCCTATGGCGACAGAAAGTACATGGTAATACCAGGCCTGCTCTACGATTTCGCAATCCCGGTCGTCCCGAATCTTGACTACACGCTCGATTTCAGGGGAACAAGCAGAAGCGGATATGTCAGCAGCACTTCGATGGACGTGATGCTGGACCCTGGTGAAATCAAGGATTTCGGAACCGTAATTACCCCTCGGCTCTACGGCACAACCGATGAAAACATCCCGCTCGTCGAAACCGCTCACCTCGAAATCACCGACATCGGCGACCCGGAACTCGTTCTCCAGGGAAGGTTCTACGGCAGCCCCCATGAGTTCTTCGTGGACTTTGTAATCGGGGGCCAGGACGGCATCGACCCCGACGGCGAAGTCATACAGGCCGGCGGCCTTGATACGCGTGTCTCCGGCATCGACCTCGTCATAGCGCCCGACGAAATCCGTTTGAAAGTCCCCGCAACAGTGACACTCGGAGTCTCGATGATTTCCGTCGGAAGGAACATCGAGAAAGTAAAAGCGACCGGCATCGTAATAGAGACGCTCTGGAGCGAGATCGTAAGGCTTCAGCCGGAAGCCAGATACGCCTTCGCCGCAGAACCGCGAGGCGTGATGATAGACGGGGAGTACAAGGGTGACCACGTCTCTGTTATTGACGTGACAAACACTGCCGAAGTCCCCGGAACCGGCGGTATTACCAGACATCCCATCGAAGTAGCCAAAATCTTCGTTGACCCGCTCAATCTGGACAGCGCCCCGCGGGCTACCGCGACAACCTATGACCTCTCCAGAGTCTATGTCACCCTCGAAGGAGCCGGGGGAGTCGCCGTCATCGATGCGATGACCCTCCAGGAAATAGATGTGCTCCCGGATGATTTGATCAAACCCGAAACGATCGGAGTCAACTTCATCAGGCTCTCGGAGAGCGGAGATGCTCATCCGTTCTGGATCGTCATAGACAAATTCGGCAAGTACGCATACGTCTCGGACAGCAGGTCACACGACGGCATGGGAACCGTCTATGTAATCGACGTGGACCCCTTCTCGAAGGATTACAACAAGGTGGTCCGCCGTATAACCGTTCAGCCCGCCCCGTTGGGGCTCCGCGGAATGGCCCTCAATGCCGACCAGACAAGGCTATACATCGCCGCGCCCGGAAGGACCCTGTTCGGAGAATACGCCGCCGAAAACGGGAACATCCTCGTCGTACACACCGATTTGAGCGATGCCGACCACGATAATCCGAGATTTGATCCGCCCTCATTCCTTGAGAATGTCATCGCGGTTGGGCCCGAGCCGTATAGTGTTACCGCAACCTCCGACCCCGACGTGATGATGTTCACCGACCGCCTCGCCGATAGCATGGGAATCGGCGTACTTCGCTATTGGGCCGAAGCCGAGAGCCACTATATGCCCGAGTTCACAAGCCTCTTGCCGTTCGGAAATATCATGGGCCGGACAAGGCAGGCCTTTGGCCTAAGCAATGCGCAGGGCATAACCTTTGTCCCGGCGGATACCTTCTATGAAGCAATCGGAGAGCATCCGGCCTACGCATTTGTAACAGGTTACAACAAGTTCTCAGCCGGAGACCCAAAACACGACCCGCACCTCGGACCTGTCTTTGTCGGGCACCAGAGCTTCAGCTATGACGTCTTCCATTACGACGAAAGAGGGATAAGGGTAGGACCGCTTACCGAGCCCTTCCCATACGCCGTCGCAGCAGGCGGCAACGTCGGAATCATACGCGATCCGACAAACGTCTTTGGAGCGAGCGTCATCGCAGCAACCAGGCCGACGCCGAATTCCTTCCCCGATAATGTTGTTGTTTCGACTGAGACCGGTCTGATGCTTGCCGCATATCAGGCCCTCGACAGCGTATTTGCATTTGACGCACTGGGAATCATCGCAACCCTCGAAAACGATCCCGTCGTCAAGACCGAACCGGCCAACAGTGTCTGGGGCAGCATACCCATCGACGACCTGGCACACTCGATCGATATCGCAGCCGATGTCCGATTCTACACCGAGAGCGAATGGTATATTCGCAAAAACCCCAGGCTCTACGGCCTGGTCAAGGAAGGCGACCTGTTATACGGAGTGCCCGATTGGGATTTCGACATGAACAAGCCCAATCTGCACGGACCAATCCAAACCGGAGGAATGCCGAGGGGCTTGTCCGTGCAGACGAAACTTGGTAATCTCCTCCCGACCCTCGACAATATGTTCAATCAGAGGTCCAGTCTTAACGATATGTTCCTCAAAAGTGCCTCCGAAACGGTCGATATCGGGTTGACCTCTGAAGCCGAGCTGCACTCGGGCGCGCTCCACGAAACTCACGAACTGGTCGCATATAGCTCCGTCGGTCAGGATCACAGCATAGTGCTCCATTACGATTCACTCAGGGCCGACCCGCGGCACATCCTGCACTTCTCCTACGTCGATGTCCCAGCCAGTCTCGCCGACCGCTATCTCGTCGCAAGGCTCGAGGCTATGCTGGGGGACTACCGTGTCCAGGCCGAAGGACTCGAACTCACAGAGGAATACAGGAGAATGGGCCTGCAGGGCGATGAAAACTTCTTCGACATTCCGGATGCCGGAGGAGCCTTCGGGGCCGCGATACAGATCGATTTGAGTGAAGGTGATACCGGTATATACAGATTCAAGCTCGAAACCGGACTCTTCGAACTGCTGGGCGACCGGTTCTCAGGATTCTACACCCCCGATATTGGCAAGATTGTCTCCGTCAATCTCACCGAAAGCCCCTTCGGAGCAGGATGGGGCATAGAAGGTGTCCAGCAGCTTTACTATAACGTCGATGAGGGTGGTATTCTTATCGTCGATGGGGACGGCACAGAGTCGATCTTCACGCCGCCTATGGTCGCCGGCGAGCCGTGGCAGGGACCTGTAGGGGACCAGTCGGAGCTCATACAGTTGTCCGACGGGTCATACCAGCGAAAAATGTCCGATGGAACCGTCTATATATTCAAACCGGCTACTGCCGACCCCGAAGAAACCGTATTCAACCTCACCTCGGTCACCGATCGAAATGGAAACAAGACAGAATTCGCATGGGTCAAAGAAGAGCTTCGAAGCATTACCGACCCCGCAGGATTGACGACTACCTTTACCTACGGCGGCTCAGTGAGAATCACCGACCCCTTCGGCAGAACAACAGAGCTCGTCCTCGATGCAGGCGGCAACCTCGTCGCTGTCGTTGACCCCGATGACACCAGTCGCGAATTCGCCTACGACGATTGGCATCATATCGTCCAGCAGACGACAAAAAGAGGATATAAGGACGCAATAGAATATGACGAGTTCTCCGGAAGAGTCACCGGCAGCAGCATATTGAACATAGCCGGCTATCCGGCGGCGGCCAGGTCCGTCACCCTCGAACCAGCACAGCTCACGGGATTCTTCGATATTGAAGATACGAATAATTTCTCCGACCCGCCGACCGCCGTCGAACTCGAATTCCCGATAGCCGTGTTCACAACAGGAGAAGGCACGCGACAAATATATCAGCTCGACGGGAACGGATACTACACAAAGGCATATGCCGATTCCGGAGAAATGCTCGAAATTACCCGGGACGGCAATAACATGCCGACCGAACAGAAAGACGGCGACGGCAACATAACCAAATACGAATACGACGAAAAGGGGCGCATCGTAAAGATCGTCAATCCCGTCGTCGCGGGCATCCCGACCGACTCGATAACCCTCTTTACCTACGAGGACGAATTCAACCAGGTCGAGAGCACTACCGAATGTCACGATGGATTCGAAAGAGTCACCGAATATACGTTCGACGCCAGAGGAAACAAGCTGACCGCCACAATTAAAACCGCCACTTACGGCGACATCACTTCGATATACACATACAACTCTCGAGGCCAGATAGAAACCGTCACCGATGCAATGGGATACGTGACAGCCTACTACTACGACATCCTCGGACGACTCGAAACCATCGTCTATGACAACGGCGATTCCGTAAGCTACGAGTACGATGAATACGGCAACAATACCTTCAGGACCGACGAGAATGGAAAAGTGTGGGAGACTGTGTACGATCTCATGAACAGGCCCACGGATTCATACGACCCCCTCGGCAACCACACCCATATGGAATACGACGAGGAGGGCAATCTGGTCGAGACCACGAATCCAAAGCATGACACTTACGCATCCGAATACGATGAGTTTAATCGCGTCACCAAAGTTGTCGATCCCTTAGACAACGAGATTCTCTCCAAATACGACAGCCGCGGCAACATGATATACACTAAAGACGCAGCCGGGCGCGAAGTAACCAGCCATTTCGACGAGAGAGACAGGCTTGAGTGGAGCTACGACCATGCCGCCGGCGTAAAGAGCATCTTCTCTTACGACAATCGAAACAACCTCAAGACTATCACAATCGCAGGACGCCTGACGGCTACGAATGTCTATGACGAAAGAGGGCGGCTGACGGATATCTACGACGCCGACGGAGGCCGTCAGCATTTCGAATACGACGACCTGAACCGAAAAGTCCTCGAACGCGATGCCGCCGGAAATCAAACCGCCTATGAATATGACGAACTCGACAACCTCGTCAAAATCACATATGCCGCCGGAACCGCCTGCGAGCAGGTGATTGAGTACCGGTACGACAAGAATAGAAACCTCAGGTTCGAAACCTCCGGCGGCGAGACAACCGAGTACGGATACGACAGCAGAAATCGTCGCATCGAGGTCATAAAGGCCTTCGCCACGCCCGATGAAGCCGCCACGATTACGCAGTATGACGGAGTCGGCAACGTGATCGCGGAGATCGACCCCCTCGGCAGGACAATGCAGTACGAATACGACGACGCCGGCAGGAAAACCGGCGTGACATATGCTCTTGGAACCGCCTCTGAAATCTCGGAATACACCGAGTACGATGAAAACGGAAATGTCACCGCAACAATCGACGCCATGGGCCGGCGAACCGAGTACGAATACGACGAACTCGACCGCCGAACATATGTGCACTACGCCGTCGGCACCGCGGACGAAGTCTTCGAGGAAATACAGTACGACGCAAGCGGCAATATAAAGGCAAAAACAGACACCGGCGGAGTCTGGACCGTCTATGAGTACGACTCCAAGACGAATCTCGTCGGCAAAATCACCAGCGCCTTCGGCACCACCGACCAGCGGACCGTCGAATACAGGTACGATAAATACGGAAACAAAGAGTGGGAAATCGAAGGAATCAGAAAAATTAGGTTCGAATACGACGTCCTGAATAGACTTACGGTCGTAACCTACGGATACGGCATGCCCGAACAGGTGACCAATCGCTTCGACTATGACGCTATCGGCAACAGGACTGAGGAAATCAACGGCAGGGGCGTCAAGACAGAGTATCATTACGACCCGTTGAATCGCCTTTATGAGATCGTCTATGCCGTCGGAACGCCGGATGAAGCAGTCGAGCAAATGGAATACAATCATCTCACCGGCCGTCTCGACGCAACCATAGACCGTATGGGCAATCGCACCGAGTACACCTATAATCACCTCGGATATACCGAAACCACCACCAGTGCCGTTGGCGCCGCTGTCGAGATCACGCAAACTACCCATTATGATATTGCCGGAAGGCTCGCATGGAGCGAGGACGCCGAAGGCCGAAGGGCCGAATACGAGTACGACGACCTCGACAGGCTCAGATTCACCCGCTGTGCCGTCGGAACCGCCGATGAGATCACCCTCGAGAGACAGTATGACGCCGCAGGCAACCTCGCCGCCGAGATAGATGCGATGGGTCGTATCACCTCATATGAATACGACAACATGAATCGAAACATTCATATCCTCCAGCCGAACGACGACCTCGGCAATACCATAGAGCAGTGGAAGGGCTACTATCCTTCGGGCCTGATCGAATGGCATGAGGACGCAGGGGCTGTCAGAACAGAGTACTACTACAACAACCAGAACATGCTCGAGGAGATTATCCGCGCCGTCGCAAAGCCGGAGCAGCAGAGCCATAGATATGAGTACAATACGTACGGCGAGGTGAAATTCGCCTATGACGGCCGAAACATAGCGACAAAATACGAATACGACAGCCTGGGAAGAAGGACCAATACATACAATGCCTTCGGAACCGCGGACCAGACCCTCAGCACCGTCGCATACACCACGACCGGCAAAGTCGATTTCGAGACCGATTCCAGGGGAGTAGTTACAGACTATGAGTATGATTTCCTCGATAGAGTCGTCACTATTATAGCCGCCGCAGGAACGTCCGACCAGACTGTGTCCGCAAAAAGCTACGATGCCTTGGGAAATGTCACCGACGAAACAGATCCTGCTATGCGAGTCACCCACTATGAGTATGACCAGCTCGGCCGAATCCGCTATGTGACCTATGCTTACGGAACTTCCGAGGCCGCAACTTACGGCTATGTCTATGACAACGTGGGCAACCAGAGATACATAACCGACCCACGAGGAAACACCACAGAATTCAAGTACGACGCCCTCGATCGCTGCTATCAGGTCATAAACGCACTCGATGACCAGACCACGACCGTCTTCGATGACGCCGGAAATACCAGGTTTGTTACCGACTATCGAGGCAAAACCTGGGAATACCGATACGATGACCTCAATAGGGAAATCGAGAAAATCGACCCCGAAGGACATTCCACGTATAAGGAGTATGACGAAAACGGAAACATCTCAAGGGTCATCGACCACCTCGGTCGCTTCATGACTTACTCCTATGACGGCCTTGGCCGCCGGACCGGTACGACCGATTACCACGGCAATGCAACCGTCACCGGCTACGACGGAAGCGGCAATCTCAATCACACCGAAGACGAACTGGGCCGGACGGTCGAATATGTCTATGACGCGCTCAACAGGAAAAGAACGATGACCGACGACAAGGGCAACGTTACCTGGTGGGACTACAATCTCTCGCTCAACACAACATCGAAAACCAGCCCCACAGGCGAGGTCACTGTTAATTACTACGACGACCTCGGACGCATGATAAAAACCGAATATCCGGAGTCCGGCCCCGTTGTCTATACCTATTATCCCTCCGGCGAGACATGGACCGTTACCGACCAGTCCGGAAATACTACAACCTATACCTACAATGCACGCGGCTTCCTGGAGACGCAAACCAGTCCCGCTCTTGGCGTCACGTCCTATGACGAATACGACGGGGCGGGCAACCTGAGGTTCATGACGGACGCAAATGGAAATGTGACCGAGTACGTCTATGATGAGCTCAACAGGCTCACAGACGAAATATGGCACGGCTCGACAAACACAATACACCGCGATTACGACGAGAACGGCAACGTCGAGGTCATCTGCGATGCCTACTCCAGATACACTTATACCTATGACGACGCCGGGCGACTTGTCCGATTGACCAATTCCGGGACCCCAGCAGCACCCGTCGTCGAACTGACCTATAGCTATAACGAAATCGACAAGGTGACCTCCGTTGTGGCCGCCGTAACCGGCGTCGCCGGCTTCACCACAGTCACGACGGAATACAGGTATGATGACCTCAATCGACTCGCTGAAATGTGGCAATCAGGCGATTTGATCGCAGATAAATACGCCGTGTTCACCTACTGCGATGATAATAAAGTCGAGACGATCACAAGAGCCTCCGATATCTCGGGCGCCGTGGAAGTCGCCGCCTCGACATTTACATACGAACTCGAACGCGGATACCTCGAGACAATAACGCACACCCACGGCCCAACCGTTCTCAACTTCTTCAATATCAGCTACGACGGCAGGGGGCTAATAAGCGAAATAACCGATATCGACGGAACCAGGACATATCATTACGACCAGGACGCTCAGCTTCTCGGCGTTCTCTACACCGACCCGACAAGGCTTGACGAAGCCTACGAATACGATGATACCGGCAACCGAACCGACTTCACCGTCGATGCCGCCAACCGGGTCACTTCAGACGGTGTTTACAACTACGAATACGATGATGCAGGCAACTTGACGCTTGTCACCAATATAGCCGGCGGGCAGACACGGCAGTACGACTGGGACCACCGCAACCGTCTTGTCGCCGTCTATGAGCGGGACAACCTCGGCAACCTTATCAGCGAAGTACACTACACCTACGATGTATTCAATAGAAGAATCGCCAGGAATGTGGATAATACCCCGACCGACGGCCTCGACGCCCCCACCGAGCACTTCGTCTATGACGGCGAAAACGTCCTCTTCGAGTTTGTCACGGATCCTGCGTCTGGAGATACCGCCCTCCAAATGGCGTACTTCAGCACCTTTGCCGCCGACCAGATACTCGCGCAGGATGACGGCGACGGCCATGTGTACTGGCGATTGACCGACCAGATCAACAATACCACAGACCTCGTCGATAATGCAGACGCCGTTGTAAATCACATCAAGTACGAGTCGTTCGGTTCGGTCTTCTCACAGAGCAACCCCGCCGCGGCGACCAGCTACCTCTACCACGGACGCGAATACGACGCCGAAACAGGCTTGTATTACTTCAGGGCACGCTATTATGACCCGCAAATGGGGCGGTTCATCAGTGAAGACCCGTTGAGCTTCGAGGGCGGCGATGAGAACTTCTATCGCTACGGACGCAACAATCCCGTCAGCGTCAGCGATCCGACCGGCCTGAGCATCGCCGCCGGCCAGAGCAAAGACCAGTACATGGTCTTTCATGCTTCGATGGGGCTGCGCTCACGCCCGCAGGATATGCTGCCAGATATGCTTGCGCAGGCCGCCGTGCAGTCCTCCGAGTTGCGGGCAGGCTGGACGCGACTCCAGAAGGACGGCTTCTGGAAGAGCGCCGGAAGGGTCCTGACCGGCGCTTTCAACGAGTTGATAATGCAGCCCCTGATGGCGGTTTATGACGTCGAGCAGTTCGTCGTGCACGCGGTCCGAGGAGACCTGATGAGCTACAAGATGGAGAGTGACATAGGCAAAATGCTCTCAGGTCTGGGGCAGGATTTCTACGAAACCAGAAAGGCCCTCACTTGGGGCAAGAACTCTATTACCCGCGGCATTACTTCAACCCTTTTTGCCGCGCCGCTGGCCGCACTTACGACCCTCGGAAAAGGCATAATGGGAATGGCCCAGGGAATGGCGACCATGCCCTTCCAGTTTGTAAAGGCGCTCTGCACCGCAAACCTCGAACAGGTCGGAGCAATGGCCGCACAATTGCTCGAAGGACCCGTACACGGACTCATAGGCAAAGGGCTCGGTCTTGCTGCAAAGGGTATCGTTGGTCTCGGAAAGGGAGTCGGAATGGCCCTGAAGACAGGCTGGGCCAGGGGAGCCGCTTTTGCAGGGAAAACCTTCAGGGCTGCCAGCACCGCCATAAAAAGCACAAAAGCCGTCGTACAGGCCATTGAGTTGGGCAAGGCACTGCAGAAGTACGCCGGCAATATAGGCCCCGTCTCAAGTTTGCTGCGATCCCTCTGGAACAAGGCCGGCAGCAAAATCTCCGCAGCGTTCGACGCCGTAAAGCAGGTCGGCGCAAAAGTCGCTGAATGGGCAGTCCAGCAGGCACAAATGAGAAAAGGCCAGCTAATAGACCTCTGGAATCGCTCTCCACTCTCAGGCGCCGGCAAAGGCGCAAAAGCCCGTGTGGACTTCAACGACCACATAAATCCTCGAACCAAACAGCTATTGGACAGCGCGATGGATGACATCGGCGATGCGTACGTCGCCTCATCAAAACGCCAGGAACTCATAGGCGCGCTCAATGGCGTACTCGACCAGTTGCCCGCAGACAAGAAGCTGGCTGTCCAGAAGGCAATTGAAATACTGGAGTATCAGGCGTCGGGCGGCAAGACGAAGGGACAGTATCTTGAAGCCATGGCTAAGGCAATAGGCGATGACCTTGGAACCATACACACAAGCGAAAAACTCAAGGACCTGGGCATCGACCCCAAAAAGGGATTCGGATTCACAATGGCCGACGAGGCCGTAGCAGGCAGTGGAATGGCCGGCATAGGATTTGGCCGCTCGTTTGATGCCGACGTCATGTACAGGGCTATTGCCTTGCACGATCAATTGCCAATGGGACGTCAGGCCAGATACGGCTCTGCCGCCGCCGCTGCTGCCGATGTCGCCGAGGCCCTCGTCCGCACGTTCGAGCATGAGGTGGGCCATACGAAATTCCATAAGGACCTCTCCGACTTCATGGGATTTGCCGGAAAAGGTGATGACTACGCAAAATGGTATTGGGGGGCCGAACGCACCAGAAACCTGTCCCCGATGTCGGAGTACTATGCCGAGCGCTTCCTTACGGGCAGTCACACAGAGGCGAGTAATTTTGTTCGGTCATACCCCTTCAACTTCGAGCCGACTAACTGGCTTGAGAAAATTATAGCGCCAAAATCTCAATTCAATCCCAGCCTTATGGCTAATGTCTCTGTCCCCTCAGTTACCGACTACTTCACCGACTACAAGCCCCTTACCCCGCTTGTCCTCGACCTCTCGTTTTTCGCTGATGATGTGCTGTCAGCCGATGCACCGGCCGTCGGACAGTTGAATATCCTTGGCCAGGAGGCGTTTGCACGGTGGCTTACAACCAATGGCAGGATCACGATTATTCCCGATCCGATTACCTTCCGCCTCGCCGATCTGCCCGGCTCTATGCTTGGCCTGGCGACTGCCGATGCGATATGGATCGATGTCAACGCCGCCGGCTACGGCTGGTTTGTGGACGATACACCTGCCGACAATGCCGAGTTCAGCAGTTATATCGCAGGCGGCGAGTTCGCCTCCGATCCGGACAGCCCGGCATACGGCAAGGTCGATTTGCTTACCGTAATTACGCACGAATTGGGACACCTATTGTTCGGTCTGCCTGACCTCGCCGAGGGCGTTAGGCCGAACAGGATTATGAACTACAACTTATCGCTCGGCATGAGGCGCACGCCCGTGTACGGAGAGTTGTTCGACCTCTACGGTCTTGATTTGGATTCGTACGTCCCGCCCGCGGTAGATGTTTATGCCCTTGGTATGCCGAATGACGACCCGCTTCCGGGCGGTGCAATCCTCGGCTTCTCGGCCCTTAACGCCGACTTGATTGACGGAACCGCTGACCCGGCAGCCGGCATAACAAACGGTGAATTCGACATCACAGACCAGGCCGATCCCGAATTCGGCTGGAAGGTTCATGGCAATGTCGATTTCGCCGCAGCAGAGGCATTGTTAACCGAGGGCGAGCTGCTCTTAACTGACATCTCGCAGGTGTTCACTATTCCCGACAGCGCCGAAAGTCTGAGATTAACCCTCTCGGCGGCAGCCCTGTTCGGCGATTACGGTAATCCGCCCGACGCCTTCGAAGTGGCTTTGCTCGACGCCGAAGGAACGCCGCTCCTGGCGACTCTCGCCGGAATCACCGGCGGCGATGCCGTCCTGAATATCCAGCACGACCGAACCGTATATCTCGGCCCGAACGTGACAATAGTCGAAATGCCCGGTATTGCATCAGGCGATATCCTGCCGCTCGATTCGCCCCTGACTATAGAGATTGATCTTGCAGGAATAGCGCCTGGGACCGTCGCGGCCCTGTTTATCGACGTCATAGGTTTCGGAGCCGACGATAGCTCCGCCGTCGTTGACGATGTCAAAATCGTTTCCGAGCCTGTAAATGAGCCGCCGGTTGTTCTGGGTTGGACCCTCAGTGACGATACGGGCATTAGCCCGACCGACAGGCTCACCAGCGACAGTACCCCGCAGATAGCTTTCATGTTCTCTGAGAACATTTTCGGGGATAACACCGACGTGAGCATCCTTGACCCCTACGGCAGCACAGTCACACCCGACAGTATCACCGGCTGGGGTAGCGATACACTCGTCATTACGGTTGCTGCCCCGCTCGACGTAGATGGTGAATACGAAATTACCCTCAACGGCTCGGCCACTATTACCGACGACCTCGGAGCGCCGCTCAATGACGGAACCGATGAAGTCGTCCGTTTCACACTCGATACGACGCCACCGGCTGTATCTGTCGATGTAATCCTGACCAGCGATCCCACGCCGCAGTTGACGGGCACAATCGATGACCCGACCGCTGCCGTTCACCTTACAATTGCCGGCAATACTTACACCGCAGCCAACAACTGCGACGGAACCTGGATCCTCGCCGACGATACTATTACCCCGGCCTTGACCGACGGAACCTATGACGTCTCCGTCTCCGCCGCCGACGCCGCCGGCAATATCGGAACCGACACAACCACCGGCGAACTCACCATCGACGCCACGGCTCCCGTCGTTACGGTCGATACCCTTGCCACCGAGGATACCACGCCGCAGTTGACCGGCACAGTCGATGACCCGACCGCTTCCGTTCACCTTACAGTGGCCGGCAATACGTACACCGCAGCCAACAACGCCGACGGAACCTGGACCTTGCCTGATGATACCATTAGCCCCGCCTTGTCGGAAGGAACCTATGATGTCTCGGTCTCTGCGGAGGATGCCCTCGGCAATATCGGAACCGACAAAACCACCGGCGAACTCACCATTGAAGCCGCCACGCCGACCGAGCCGGTCCCCGTGGACGACCTCGTAAATATCTCGACCGGCCGAATCGGCTACGATAGGCGAACGGGACTGTTCAGTCTGAACATAACCATTATGAATACATCGGCGACTGCCATAGGCGGTCCCCTGTGGCTTGTGATAAACAGCATCAGCAGCCCTCTTGTTGCGCTATTCGGCGCCGACGGAACGACCGATGACGGCAAACCGTACATTGACTTGACCAGGTTCCTGAACGACGGAAAACTTGATCCCGGCGAGAGCGTCACTACGCGAATCTGCTTCAGCAATCCGAGCTTAGCGCGTTTCACCTTCGTACCCCGCGTCCGTGGAATCATCCTGCCTTAGACGCTCTTAGGCTCTGTCTGAAAACTCCGCCGAAGCCGTTCCAATATAAAAAAGTTGGCTGGGCCGTGAGTTCCTTCTTGACTTAATAGTCAAAACTGACTATATAGTCAGCTTATGGTCGCCGGTGCAACAAAGCAGAACAAGAAAAGCAGGACTCAAAAAAGGGCCAAACGGACTCGCCGCAGACTCAAGAAGGCCGCACTTGATATCTTCAGCGAGAAACCGGTGGATTCGGTAACTGTAGAAGAGATTACCGAAAAGGCCGATGTGGGAAAGGGAACGCTATACCGGCACTTCGCTGACAAAGATGAGATCATTGTGGTATTGGTCGATGATGCTGTTGACCATCTCGTAGAGAGAATACGCGATTATTCGGCCAGGCCCGATGCCCTTGAAGATATGCTGAGACACATCCTTGACGCTCATTACAGGTTTTCCGTCGATTCTAAAGAGGAATTTATTCTCCTCTTTCAGGGTAAGCTTCTGGCCAGGCTGCAGGCCGATACATTGGAGGATATAGACGAGCCATACCTGAGGTATCTCGAGGAGATCGAGAACCAGGTCTCGACCTACCTCTCGCCAAGTATAGATCCAATGAAGATTCGTCGGCTGGCATGTGCCGTGGCCGGATTTGTTTTTGGATTCTTTTCCTTTGCTATGATCGGCATGAACGCCGATGAAATCGAGACAAGCATCAAGCCCCTCAGATGGGTTTTTGTACGGAGTTTATGCGAGTTTCTGGGACGCTGACCACACCGAGAGCAGCGCCGCCTCGGAAACAAACCTCCTAATCAGGATTGCACCGTGCCAGGTGTGGAGAAACTAACGATGATAAGAAGATCAAAAGACCCCGATAATCTGACCCCGAGCGACGTGAGGCACTTCAAGCAGGCGTTATTGGCCAAGCAGCAGGATATCCTCAATATTGTCATCAGCATGGAGAACGAAGCGCTGCGGCAGGACAGAACCGATTTGTCGAACATGCCGTTTCACATAGCCGATCTCGGAAGCGACAACTTCGAGAGAGAACATACCCTGAGTCTGACAGCCAGTGAAAGACGCCTTCTCATGGAAATCGAAGATGCGCTTATAAGAATCGAAAACGGAACCTACGGCCTGTGTGAAGGCAATGGCGAAAGAATCCCGAAAGCCAGACTCAGAGCAGTGCCGTGGGCTCGCTACTGCCTTAAGTGCGCTACGCTCTCTGAGATGGGGCTGCTTGGCGGCGGCGAAGATAATGAAGAATCCGATTATTAGCTTGCGGGTGACGAAATATGAATACTCCGGCAGCATTGCCGATTCCGGCTGCGGATGTTAAGAGAGTCAGCAAGGGCTTTATTTTCCCGAGCGCTGCTTTCACGATCAAGACCAGGCAGGTTAGATTCTTTAGGCCTGTGGAAAAAACTCCACGCGCCGGAGATGTAATATACGGAGTTGTAGCTCGAATCGGACAACACTCGTCGCTCGAAAATGCATCGGGACGAATACACCAGATTCACCATGGAACAAAAGGCATTTTTGTCTTCGGAAACAGATATGCCCCCGACTACTTTGAAGGGCTTGTGCCGGAGAAAATGATGCCGCAAGTTGACCTCCTGGCCCGATCGGGAATGGTCGGAATCGTCATAACAAAGAACTCCCTTATAAAGGACCCGACACGAATAAAGGTCCTGGGATATGTATGTGACGAACAGGGCAATATCCTCAATACCGTGGATTTCCCAATTGTCAAACCCAAGACAACAATCAAGAAATATCCCAGATCGCCGATGATTCTGGTCTGTGGAACGTCGATGAATTCCGGCAAGAGTATGGCCGCCGCCGCCTGTTGCTGGGCGCTTAAATCTCTTGGCCACAATGTGCGAGCCTGCAAAGTCACCGGAACCGCAAGCCTGAAGGATATTCTGCACATGAACGACGCCGGAGCAGAGCCCTACGCCGACTTCACATATCTCGGACATCCTTCGACTTACATGCTCAGCGATCCCGAATTGCTTGACATCTTCAACAAGCTCGATCTCAAATACGCCAACAACCCGAAAAATTTCTGGGTCGTCGAGTTCGCCGACGGCGTTATCCAGCGAGAAACCGCAATCTTGCTGAACTCTCTCGAAGTCAGATCGAGGATTCGCAAGCTGATCTTCTGTGCGAACGACGCCTTCGGAGCAATAGGCGGCTTGAGGTCTCTTAAAGAAAAATTCGACTTGGTGCCTGATGCCTTGTCCGGCGTCTGCTCAAGCTCGCCGCTGCTCGTCCGCGAACTCTCTGAATTCACCAAGATACCCGTTTTCAACAGCGCAGAAGCCGATATTGAACTGCTGAGCAAAATCCTTCTCGGGCGCCGCAGCCCGGGATACAAAACCGAGAATTGTGAAAAGCGGACTTGCCAATCGTCGGTCCGCTGACTATAAATACTTTTGTGCCAGGGAGGTTCCAACAATGGCAAAGAAAAAGAAAGCAAAAAAGGCAACAAAAAAGAAAACCGCTAAGAAGAAAACTGCCAAGAAAAAAGCCAAAAAGAAATAAGAATCGGACGAATCCTGGTTGTGAAAGGGCGGCCAATGGATCGTTCTTGGCCGCCCTTATATATTGAAAAGACGTAGTCTTCAGGAGATGAGAAAATGAATATGGCGCCAACTCAGATCTTTCTTACAAAAGGAGTGGGCCGACATAAGCACCGACTGCAGTCCTTTGAGTCGGCGCTCAGAATGGCCGGTGTTGCCCAGCAGAATCTCGTGCAGGTCTCCTCGATTCTGCCCCCCCGATGCAAGGTGATAAGCAGAGAGAAGGGCCTGGAAAAAATAGTGCCGGGGGAAATATATTATTGTGTCATGGCCCGATCCGATACGGATGAACACGGCAGAATGATTGCTTCTTCCGTTGGAATCGCTGTCCCAAAGGATCACGACAAATGGGGATACCTCAGCGAGGTGCATGGCTGCGGAATGAGTCAACGCGACGCCGCAGATATGGCCGAAGACCTCGCCGCCGAAATGCTCGGCACAACGCTCGGCATTGAAGTTGATCCCAATCAGGCGTGGTCGGAAAAAGAGCAATTATACAAGACCAGCGGATTGATAATCAGAACATCGAATATCACCCAGGCGGCTCGCGGGCAAAAAGACCTGTGGACAACCTCAGTGGCGATTGCGATGTTCATCATGGACTCGCAGCAATAACCAATCATCTCTGATGAAATACTTTGGGGAGTATCGAGTATGGCCAAATATATCGGCTTCGGGTATCTGCCCGACGAGTATTGTGACCCGAAAACTGCCAAGATCGCGGTCGTTCCCGCGCCGTACGATCAGACAAGCACCTGGATAAAGGGGGCCGACCAGGGCCCTGAGGCGGTAATAGAAGCATCGGGAAATATGGAACTTTATGACATCGAAACCGGTTCGGAAGTTTACAAACACGGAATACTGACGGATGAGCCTGTCGAAAGAGACCTCTTCCCGGAGGATATGGTGCAGGTTGTCAGGCAGAGAGTCCAAAAGCATATTGACCGCGGCAGATTCCCTGTAGTTATCGGCGGAGAGCACTCGGTAAGCATAGGCGCCGTGCAAGCCCAGGCCGAGAATAATGATGAACTCTGCGTCTTGCAGCTTGATGCACACGCAGACTTAAGAGACAAGTACGAAGGATCAAAATACAATCATGCCTGTGTAATGGCCAGGATCAAAGAACTCTGTCCGATTGTACAGGTAGGCATAAGGAGCATGAGCGAAGAGGAGACAGCGGCCCTTGACAGCAGCAGCGTGTTTTTTGCCCGAGATATCCACAACAAAACCGATTGGGCCGGAAATGTCGTCGCCGGATTATCAGACAAGGTCTATGTTACCATTGACCTGGATGTATTCGACCCCTCGATTATGCCTTCAACCGGCACTCCCGAACCGGGTGGGCTGTATTGGTATCCTGTCTTGAGCCTGCTGAAAACCGTCTTTGCCGAGAGGGACGTCGTTGGCTTTGATGTCGTCGAATTGTGCCCGAACTCAAGGAACAAAGCCCCCGATTTCCTTGCCGCCAAGCTCATTTATAAGCTGCTGACTTACAAGTTCGAAGGTTAGCACGGAAAAGAAAGACCTTCCGACCGATCCATCAAGCATATCGACCCAAGGTCGTTTGGTCCCGCCTCTGTAATCGGCGCCATGCGGGATATGTCCTTCTCCGCAAGGCAAGAGGCTGTCTCGGCATCCCGGGGGATGCATCTGTTATTCTTTGACAATAGCAGCGGCGAAGACCCCTTCGCCGGGAGCTGTTATTGTTAGCCTGTTGCCTGCGTTCAGGGTGGTTTGACCCTGCCAATTGCCGGGACATAGTTTTCTAAGCCGGAACGCTGTTGGGACGGAGTCTAAGACTTCAGGTAGATAATAACCCCGGTCAGAATTAGGATTACGAAGACGCAGACGCTGATCGCCGCTATGAAGATCCACATGAACCTCTTGTTCTGCTTCGAGACGATATATTTCAGGTATCTGTCGCTCGTCGCAAATGTCTTGCTCATCTGCAGAATCCCGTCCGTCTGTCCCTGTGTGCTCTGGTCGAGCTTTTCCAATGTCTGATTGAACTTGTTGAAGCTCTCGGCCATCTGCACGTCCGTATCGGCGGCGGCGGCGAGCTGGTGGTCGATTTCCACCAGGGCATCCGTCTGCTTGGCCGTCTCTGTCGGAATTTTCTCGACGGCGTCGGTAAACTGCTCCTGTCGGGCCGCGTGGCCCTTGAGTTGCTCGAGCAACTGCTCGGTTATCTGCTTCTGACCGTGAACAATACTCGGAAAGCTCTCCAGCCATTCGGGCAGCTTCTCGATTCGCTCCATCAATTCGCTCTGTTGAGCTATCTGCCGATTCAGATGCTCGTTAATCCCCCGCAATTGGCCGATAAGCTCGTTAAATCCCTCCTGCATCTTCTCCAGCGATTGCGACCTATCGGGTCCCGTATCCCCCGCCCTGACCACTACGCGGTTCTCCTCAATCGGGGTTGACTCCGCCGGTTCTTTTTCTGTCTCGGCCGGTTCGGGCTCAGGGCTGATATAACCTTCATCGTCGATTTCAGGCCCGCAGTCCGCCTCACGAGAGAAACCGTGCTCCGCAAGCCAATTCGTCGTACCGGTCCACCAGTCCTTAAGCGTCATTTTCAGTATTCCGACATAGAATGTCATAATTCCACCTCAAGCCATTCTTGCACAGGCCCCCAAAACTAATCGGGACGCTCGCTCGTTCAGCTTGAGCCAAAACATATTAAAACACCCCAATCGCCAATTTCAACCATCTTTTTGGAACCTATCCCAACACATTCCGGGTCCTCTGGGCCCATACACTCGGGAGCCTTCTGCTCTATCGTGCAAAAACTTCGATTTATCTCTTGCTTCGGGGTATTAGGTGTTGTCTAATTGCGGTTTCAAGGCCGTAAGAAGCGGTACTGACGAGTTTCGATTCTAATTTGAGGTAAACCGAAATGGCAGATTTGAAGGCATTGGCCGAGGCGGTTATCAAAGGAGACCAGAACACCGCCGTGGAAATAACCAAAACCGCTATCGGCGAGGGCACGCCAGCCAAAAGTATCCTGGACGAAGGCCTTATAGCCGGCATGGATGTCATCGGGGCGAGGTTCAAGAAGAACGAGGTTTATATCCCGGAGGTCCTTATAGCCGCACGCGCGATGAAGATGGCGATGGAGATTCTCGAACCGGAACTGGCAAAGGCGGGAGTCGAGCCTGTCGGGAGGTTTCTGATCGGCACAGTTCAGGGAGACCTGCACGATATCGGCAAGAATCTTGTCGCCATGATGCTTAAGGGGGCGGGATTCGAGGTTATCGATCTGGGCGTTGACATCGGGCCGGATAAGTTCGTCGAGCAGGCCAAGGCCGCCGATGCTCAACTGATCGGCATGAGCGCACTTCTGACCACCACCATGCCGGCCATGGAGAAAACCATTACAGCCCTGAAAAAAGCAGGTATTGACGCCAAAATCCTGGTAGGCGGGGCGCCTGTAACCCAGGACTATGCCGACAGGGTAGGCGCTCACGGCTATGCAGCCGATGCCGCCTCTGCCGTCGATCTCGCCAAGGCCCTTGTAGCCTGACCGAACTCACACAAAACAGATGTCCCCGGCTAATTCAGGCCGGTTTGAAGAATACATCGAACAGCCGCTACAAACGGCTGTTCATTTTTTGCGCGTGTCATGGTAAAATGGACACTTGGTAATTGTGGGAAAATCAATAGCTTCTAATATGCTCCTTGCCTTTCGAAAAATATGCAGAAGATCAAGAACAGGGACCTGGCAAAGCTGCTGATGCAGCTTAAGTTCACCCCGCAGCAGAAACGCCGCAGGCAGCTTGAAGCCGCCGAGAAGCTCTTTTCGGTTATCGAGGAGGACAGAGAGTATCCCTTTTCGTTCGTATTTTTCCGTATCACCGGCTTTCAGCCCAGGGATCCGGTAGGGCAGTACTTGATAAAAGGCGATCAACTGCGCGATGACCTGCCGATCTTCATCGCGGCCCTGAGCGGCCAGATTGCTCAACCTGTGGCGGAACTGTCCGAAGAAGTTTATTCCATTCAGGCCCTTGCCGAGAAGCTCGGCGTCTCAACGAAGACGCTTCAGCGATGGCGCAGGAACGGCCTTATTGCACGAAAGTTCTTGTTTGCGGATAACCTGAAACGCTTGGGCTTTCTTAGATCGAGAGTCGAAAGATTCCTGGCCGACAATCCGGATTTGGTCCCCAGAGCGAAGGGCTTCTCAAGACTTACGCAGGCAGGGAAACAGCAGATTATCAAACGCGCTATGGCCCTGGCGGGGAAAGCAAAAACCGCCAGGTGCAAAGTCATTGCTAAGATAGCCGAAGAGTTTGCCAGGTCGCACGAAACGATTAGATACACGCTTGCGAATTATGAGAAAACCCATCCCGGAAAACCAATCTTCTCAAGGCCTCCCGGGGTGACCGAACCTGCAGACGCCCTGGAAATATACAGGCTGTTCAACCAGGGCGTCCCCGTGGGAGACTTGATGAGACGCTTCAATCGCAGCAAGAGTTCGATATACCGCCTGGTAAACAAACGCAGGGCCAAGTCCCTCCTCCGCAGGAAGATTGAATTCATCGAAAGCGAAGAATTCCTGAAAGACGATGCAAGGAACATTATACTCGAAGGACCGCTTCGCGGCATCAAGCCCGCCGAAGAAACAGTCCGCCCTTTTGGACAGGCCAATCGTTCACTGCCTGACTACCTTCGAGTGCTCAAAAAGACTCCTGTTCTTAATAGAGAACGTGAACGCGAGTTGTTTCGAGGTTACAACTATCTCAAGTTTCTGGCCTGCCGAACAAGAGCTGATATTAACATTGCCAACCCGCTCAGCAGTTTAATGAAGAAGACCGAAGAATACCTGGCCGAAGCCGAGGCTATTCAGAGAATGCTGACTGAAGCGAATCTTCGCCTTGTTGTGAACATAGCGAGAAAGCATACCGCAGGCGGGGCGAACCTGTCCGACTTGATCAGCGAAGGCAACTATACTCTGATGCGGGCTATCGAGAAATTCGACTACACGAGGGGCTTTCGATTCGGCACGTTTGCTTCGTGGACGATAGCCAAGGATTTCGCACGTAAAATGCCCTCGCGAACCGCCCGTCGCGACAAGGAGACAGCCGCTTCGCACGCGAAAATGCAGGAAGATTTCAGAGATACCGATACTGCCGATATCGCCGCCATCGAACGCGCTCATCAAAGCCTTGCTCAGGTCATTATGGACGAGCTCACTCGGCGCGAACAATACGTAATCCTCAGCCGGTTCGGACCGATAGGCCAGCCAATCAGAAAGAAAACAAAGACCCTCAAGCAGATCGGCGACGACCTGGGCCTGACCAAAGAAAGGGTCCGCCAGATCGAACTGCTCGCCCTGCAGAAACTTCGCCAGTCCCTCAGCCCCAAAGAATTCGAACTGCTGACGGGATGACGACCTCTGAGAAACACCGATGCGCCGCAGACAACTGCGGCCGTTCGCTTACAATGTTCTGCGCCGTCGGAGCCAGCCAAAAAATGTCACGCCGATGCTTCCGAGGACGATGGCGCCGGGTGCGGGAATCACCGAGACAGGATCGGCCTGAAGGTAGTCGTTGACGGGATAGTTGCCCGCAATAGTAACCGATCCTATTGGCACAGAAGAAACTACTCCAAACCACTCCAACAGCCCGTCACCTTGACTGCTGCGACTATAGCTCAGCGATGCAGTGTCAATTAAGCCGCCGGAGACGTCTAAGAACTCGAAGTTTATAATCGCCGGGTCAGGGTAAATTGGGTTCAGCGTAGCTGCACCGAAATAGCCGCCGAAAGACGAAACTGGTCCGGTGAAGACAATATTGGCGACGCAGGCCTCGGCGTGTTGCCCCATGCCCTTGGCCCCGTCGGCCGTTTGCGCCATGCCGGAAGTGCCCAGCCCGAAACCATACACGCCGGGCTCATAAATCATATAGTGGGTACTGGAAAACGTGGCGTTGCCTCCCATGATCGTCAGCGGACCGGCAGGATGCCCGTTGGCGAAAGATTCCCAACTTTCCTGAAGTGCGCCTGTGAAAGGCCCGACAGTGGAAATGCCTGCCCCGGCCAGAGCCGTTCCCGCAAGACACAAAATCACGATCGCTGCGCTCAAAGATATAATTGTGCGTCTCATCACAATCTCCTCACGTTCTGCTCTTGAAATTGCTCCGTACAAAAAAGGCCCGCAACAGCGCACACTCAACCCGCGGTATACACCCTGAAGATAGTCTTCCCTGACACTTATGTATTTATACCACGTTATAGACCGGATGTCAAGGAAAAAAACGCCCCGATTCTGTCCGTCTTCTGACGGGGATACGCAGTAGCGGAGCACGTGGAAAAAACAATCCGCTTGCTTCCGAAAACATGGAAAAGCAATGTCACTCTAAGTTATTGGTATAGAAAGAGATAGACAGCAGCCAACCGAGTTGCTCTAATGGAATCATTGGCGTCAAATCGGTGCGAATTTACAGAGCAAGTGGGCGCAAAACATGCCGAACAGGCGACCTGGTCGTAGGTCAAGCAGTGCAAAACACAGCAGCCTGCCTCAGCACTCCTTTGTTATACCTGGTTGAGGGGAAGAATATAGTCCGTTTGCATCGGCCAATATGGGAGCAGGAGTATCGAATGTCATTGAATCGATATCCTTGACGAACTGAAAATCGCACTCGGCGATCTGGTCCCAGGTGACGAGTTGGCCTGTGTGCGTCGCCACGCGGCCCATCAACGCCGCAATCTCGGCCTCGCCTGCCCGGCGGGCTTCGTTGTGAGGCTTGTTCTGCCGGATAGCGTCCAGCAGCACCTGCCACTCGACGTGATACGGATTCGGGTCGTCCTTGCCGTACTGCCAGGTCATTTCTTCGGGAATCATATTGTGACTCTTGTATATCACCGGCCTGGGCTGGCCCAGAGTCGCCATTATCACCGCCGAACCCTTCGAGCCGTGGGCGTAGTCCGAATATGTCTGCCAGCAGCCGTTCATGTGACGCGAGAAAGCGAAAAGTTTCGTCCCGTCGGCAAACGTGTATTCGACGGTGTAGTGATCGAACTGGTTGCCCGCCTCCTCATAGCATCGCCCGCCCATCCCCTGCGCCGAAACGGGCCAGGCGCCCTTGACCCAGCAGGCAACGTCGATATTGTGACAGTGCCAGTCGATGAAAAATCCGCTCGATACCCACGTAAAGCTGTTGGGATGCTGAAGCTGAAAGGCCAGCTCGTTGACGTTCTTCGGCCTGGGCGGACAGTGCACCGGCCCGTGAACGCGGTAAATCCGAAGCGTGTGGATATCGCCTATCGCTCCCTCGCGAATCCTCCGGACTAATTCCTGTCTCGCCTGCGAGTGACGCCACATGAAACCGACGCCGACCTTCAAATTCTTCTTCTCCGATTCCTCCGCCGCCTTGAGCCACCGGCGAACAGCGGGCGAATCCGTCGCAAAAGATTTCTCCGCGAACACATTCACCCCCTTTGAAACAGCGTACTCGAAATGCATCGGGCGAAAAGCCGCATGAGTCGTAAGCAGCACGACGTCGCCCGGCCCGAGGCAGTCGATAGCCTTTTTGTAGGCGTCGAAGCCGATAAATTGACGCCCCGGCGGCACGTCGATTTTGTCGTTGAAACTCTTCGTCAGATTATCCAGGCTGTTCTTGAGGCGGCCGGCGAACAGGTCCGCCATCGCACAGAGTTTCACCGGCCCGGAAGCAGCCGAGAGGGCATCGGCGACGGCGCCGGTTCCCCGCCCGCCACAGCCGACCAGCGCCAGGCGAATCGTATTGTTCTCGCCCGCATACAATCCGGGTAATCCCACACCGGCCAGGGCCGAGCCGGCGACGATTCTCCCGCTGTCTTTCAGAAACCGCCGCCGGGATGATTGACCTGATTCTGTGCGACTCTGTTTTGAGTTGCTGCTGTCTTGTAGCTTCATAATGGCTCCTTGAAGAATTTCACCTTCCGGTTAAGGTTTGGGCGTGGTCACACGAATCGGCGCGCTCTTGGGCGATTCGAGGTCCGACCAATTCACCGTGCTGATCTGATATATGTAAGTTGTACCGCCCTTGAGGTTCGTATCCGTGAACTTCATGACGGGCCTGTCCCATTTCTCCGGCGACTGGTAGAGCGATTCCGGATTCGGCTCGTCGCCGTAATTGCCTTTCTGGAATCCCCCCTGCGGGTTGTGATGCGGATCAACAGGCCCCTCATATCGGCCTATTCTCTCGCCGTCACGATAGTAGTAGAACGTCTTGATTCCGCTTTCGAGGTCCGCCCGGGCGGTCCAGCCAAGCTCAACGGACGTACTGCTCAAGGCAGCCGCCTTCAAATCGCCGGGCGCCGTCTGCGGGGCCGTGCTGTCGGTGACCCAGCCCGTCTTGACAAACTCGCGCCACTTGCGCGCCGTCGCCTCGTCCGGCAGCCAACCGGCCGAACGTTTATCTCCGCTGTACCGGGATGCCGGGGCTATCTCAAACGTATTCGCATCGCACAGCCAGCCCTTCGATTCGTCCACAGGCCTCAGACCGTCTTTGCCGAACCGCCTGGCCATGCATGCATCAAAAAACGGAATCGCCAGCAATCTGCTGTGCCGGCAATCGTGCGAAGATTCCGGATCAACCGCCAGGCCAACGCATCCCCCGTTGCGACGCATCTTGGCGAAGACGGCATTGGTGGCCTTCCATATCCCGGCGAATTGCCCCTCGCTCTCGCGCAGACCCATCGAAAATAATATGGGCACGCCGGGGGCCTCGGCAAAATCTTCCCCCCAGGGATGCGACCTGGCAAAAGCCGCTGCAATTCGTTCCGGATAGTCCCTGATCATTCCCATTACCCAGGCGGCGCCGCCCGAATGCCCCCAGAGTACCCAGGGTACTTCCGCCAGTTCCTGATGTCCGCTCTTGCCGGCGAAGGTTGTCAATGCAGCCATGAAGGCCTCAGCCGAGCCGTTTTCAGGGTCCGACCAGTCCCTGCATGATGTGTTCGTTTGATAGTGAGTCCCCAGCAGCGCGCAGTCCCATTTTTCCGCCAGGGCTCGCCAGTGAATATCGTAAGGAATAGAAATCCCGTTGCGCCCGCAGCCATGCTGGTGGACAATCACGCCGCGAATAATCCTTGCACTCGGCGGTATCCATATCCGGTATTGGGCCGATTTGAACTTATCCTCACCGCCGGGCTCGACCTTCGTCTCGTATATGCCCTCGGCGCACCTGCCGACGACCGTCCAAAGGCCGACAATAAGACCGGCTGCCAGGAATCCTGCCGTAACCGTTCTCACAATTCCTCCTGCAATCCAGAAAGTCGCTTCCCCGCCGACAGCTACGAAGCCGGTCCGAGTTTGTGTCCGGCCCCTACCGTGTAAAGACGCTTTGCCGCTTCGGTGTTGACGTGGGCGGCGACGACCTTGCCCACGAAAATGATATGGTCGCCGGCGTGCATCTGCTGCTCCAGCGTGCACTCGAAATTGGCGACGGCATCGGCGAGCAAAACCGAGTCAATCTCCGTCGCAGGCGCCGTCTCGCACGAAAACTCGGCGAACTTATCGACATCACGACCGGATTTAGAGCCGAAGAACAGCGCCGCGTCAGCCATTTCCACGGACGGATAGGCTATCGTGAAACATTCGGAGAACGTGATAGCTTCGACCGAATAATGCGTCTTCGCCACAGCTATCGCCATCATGGGCGGATCGCCCGAGACGATCATCGTCCACCCTAAGGTGATCGGATTCGCCTTGCCGTTCCTGTCTTTAGAAATCGCTATGACGATCTGTTCGGGGTACTTCGTTTTCGCCGCATCGGAGTATTTGACCTGTTTTTGCATTGCTCTTCTCCGTCAGTACACTTATATTCAACAGTGCAGAAGCTTATAACACGATAATAATTGCGCAACTCGTTTTGGCAAGGAGAAAGCCGTGGACTCGATAGGTTTTATTGGCGGCGGCAATATGGCTGAAGCCCTGATAAAGGGCGCAATAACCGCCGGTCTCTACAACCCGAAGGAAATACTCGTAAGCGACATCAGCAGCGAAAGGCTCGAATTCCTGGCCGATGAGTACGGCGTAAGGCCTCTCCGGAGCAATGCCGACCTGGCGAAGCAAGCGCCGATTATCGTCCTGAGCGTCAAGCCCCAGAAGATGAGCGATGTTCTGGCGGGCATTAAGCAAGACATACACGACGACAAGCTCGTAATCTCCATCGCTGCCGGCGTGAAGATAAGCAGAATCGCTTCCGATCTCGGCGATGTTGCGATTGTTCGTGTAATGCCTAACACTCCCGCCTTGATAGGCCGGGGCGCCGCGGCACTATACGCCAACGACAAGGCCGGGTCGATGCTCGAAAAAGCAATCGCTATTTTCGAATCGGTCGGCAAGGCCGTAGTCGTCGATAATGAAGACCTGATCGATGCGGTCACCGCCGTCAGCGGCAGCGGACCCGCGTACTATTTCCTCCTTATGGAGGAAATGATAAAAGCAGCCGTCACACTCGGCCTGTCCGAAGATATGGCTAAGGACCTCGTCCTCCAAACCGCAGCAGGCGCGAGCCTGCTCGCAGCACAAGCCGACAAGAAGAATGAAAGCCCTGCGATTTTGCGCCGCAAAGTCACATCGCCCGGCGGGACAACCGCCGAGGCGCTGAAAGTCTTCGACGAACACCGGTTCGACAACCTCATAAAAGAAGCACTGACCGCCGCCCGTGACAGGGCAAGGGAGTTGTCCGCCTGAGCTAATCGTCGATAATGATAGCCTCGACGGGACAATCGTCCGCCGCCTCGCGAACCGCATCCTCGAAACCCTCCGGAACC
This sequence comes from Sedimentisphaerales bacterium, assembly GCA_016932835.1. Classification (GTDB taxonomy): domain Bacteria; phylum Planctomycetota; class Phycisphaerae; order Sedimentisphaerales; family Anaerobacaceae; genus JAFGCD01. The sequence goes on along the minus strand of JAFGCD010000099.1, from coordinate 413 downwards.
TGATCGACAACAACCTCGGCCATTTCGCTGCCCAACTCGAAAACATCAGGGCAAGTATCGCAGCAGAGGCCGCAAGCGGTACAGGTATCTTCGATTCGCACCTTCATGCTGATTCTCCTTCATAGTGACCGATTTCTTGCTTACAGATGCAATACTCAATAAGATATTGCCGCCGCTGTGTCAAGCATCCTCAGCAGGATTTGCCCCGCATTTTTTCTCCCCCTGCAATGCCCCAAAATCGCGAATTCCGCAATCTTTTTCTGGAAAGATGCCGCCGCCGGTGTTATACTACCTCTCTGTCGTGATGTAAAGTGCAGTCGAAAAGCGAATCATTACGGCCGGGTCCCATGCAGACCGAGCCCGTGAACCTGGTCAGGCGGGGAACCGAGCAGCCATAAGCGTGTGCTTGGTGG
>JAFGCD010000098.1 GCA_016932835.1 Sedimentisphaerales bacterium | reverse complement strand
CCACCATCTCAGCTAAATCTTGAGGTATTTCCTCCGCTGGATTCGAGGACATTTCTGAATTCTTTTTGTAAGCTGGTTTGTAAGCGCCCGCTTCTGGTCTTGATAAATCTCTTTGGTTCAATGAGTTATCATTACGCTGCATCGGTTTCCTAAACCGAAGGTCGCAGGTTCGAGTCCTGCCGGGCGTAGTTGAAAACGCGGTTTTTCATATCCCACGGCGGGGTTCTATCTGGCCGCCATAGTGCTTAAACCTTTCGGATACCGTCGCATCTCGTGTATGGATCACGACACGAATCACTTGGATACGGATACGGCAAGACCGATACCGGCTGCCGCACTACGGCAACGAGGGCAGAGCATCTCGTATCGCCTTCAACTGGCTGATCTGTTCCTGCGATATAGAGCCGATAGGGCCTTTCTTGGGGTTCCAGTTAGGGCCGGCGTCGATGGTCACGACCCCCTCGCCGGCTGCCACGGCACGGACCCAGCTTGCCCATTTCTCAGACGGGTAGCGTGTGTTTCTCCTGGACCAGCCGGTTCCGAGGTAGGTCAGGGCGTGCCACTGGGAGCCGCTGACCCATCTCGATTTTGGGATTACGCCAAACGGCTCATTCAATTCGCCGGCAGTGTAGTCCTCGGCTTGTGTCCACCGAATCAGTCGGACTCCGGGATTGAATGTCACGATTGCCTTCGGGTTGCCGCGCTTGACGGCATCGGCGTAAATTCGGGCGATCTGCTCGTTAAATCCTATCCATTCATATCCGCCGTCGAACCACCACCCGGCGACTTTCTTCTCGTAGCGCGACGACCAGTTGTGTATGACCTCGGCCCATTTCCGGGCGAATTCGACATCGACGGGCTGATCCTTGGCGCCTTGCGGCAGTCCAAACGCCTTCTGGGCCCGGGCGTCACGATTGGGAGCCTGGCAGGGCAGGTACAGCATCAGCTTGATGCCCTTTGGCCGAAGCGCTTCGTAAAGGTCCAGCGGCAAGTCGCGCCTGGAGCAGCGCTGCCCCGGCGCATATCCTGTGATACGTTCATACATGGGATTGGGCGAATTCATGAAGCCTGAATTCTGCCCCAGCGTCAGTACGAAATACCCGGCCCCGACCGATTCGAGCTGCTCGGCTAACGCCTTGACGTCAAAACTATCCACTAAGGCAAGGCTGTTGGCGTCGCCGGGCAGCAAGTGCATGAATACTCCATAGCGAGCTTCCTTGAACCAGTCTGTATTCGGGTTCTCAGCATCCGCCCGGGAAGGAGTCGATTGGAGCACAGCAATCGCCGCAATCAGGACCACACCCGATATCGTCATGTTCTTGATTTTCATTCGCATAGCCTTCCTCCTGTCTGCATGGGGGCCGATGGTATTGACCGGGTTCACCATTCGTTTGTCCTTATATGTGCGCATAGCCGACACATCCATTACGCAAAGTCGGTACGGCAGTTACAGTTTGTCATTTCCTCCAAATTGCGGCGAATGTCTTTCGGAAGTGGTAGCCGTATATGGAAAACATTACGGCCATGTAGAAGTATTGCCGTTTCTGCATCGCCCAGAATAGGAGGCTCCAGTAATGCATCCGGCCTTTATCCAATATGCCGATATGCCACATTGACTTGAGTACGGTGCGTATTCCGGGGAACCTGAGCCGGGCTCTGGTGATAGGCGACGCCCTGTAGCTGCGCAAGAAAGCCCTTACCCTTTCGCCGTATATCCGTTGTGAATATGTTGTTTCGATCACCTTTTTGTACCCTTGAAAGAGGGCGTCCATGCCCATTTTCGGGACAAAATTGATCGAACAGTCGGCATTGTCGCCGGAAGATACCTTCGTAAGTCTCTGCTCTCTTAACAACCTTTCGTACAGCTTCGTCCCGCGGGGAGCGTTCAGCAGCCCGACCATTGCCATAACGATTCCGCTTTGCTGAATGAACTGAATCAGATTCTCAAACACGTCTGCATTGTCGCTGTCAAATCCAAGTATGAATCCGCCCTGGACCTGCATCCCGGACTCCTGGATTTTTGTAACGCATCTCACGAGGTCACGTCCTTTGTTCTGGAGCTTATTGCATTCTGTCAGGCTTTTCTCGTTGGGGGTCTCGATCCCGACGAAGACACAGTTGAAACCGGCCCGGGTCATCAATTCCATCAATTCATCGTCGTCTGCGAGATTGATGGATGCTTGTGTATAGAATGAGAACGGATACTGCTTTTCCTTCATCCATTTTGCAAGGGCCGGGAGCAACTCAGTTTTCAGTTTCAGTTTGTTCCCAATGAAGTTGTCATCCACGAAGAACACGTCATCTCGCCAGCCAAGAGAGTACAGGCGGTCGAGTTCCCGCAAGACTTGAGCCGGGTCCTTTGTGCGCATCTTATGCCCGAACAGAGTCGTAACATCGCAGAAGTCGCAATCGAAGGGGCAGCCCCGCGAGTATTGGATACATGCATGCGCGTATTTCTTCAGATCGACAAGGTCCCAACGCGGAACCGGAGTCTCATTCAGATTGGCCTTGTCGTGCGTGTTATAAAGCTTCCGCGGAGAACCTGTCTGGATGTCTCTGAGGAACACCGGCAGGGTGAGTTCGGCCTCTTTGAGCACGAGGTGATCTACGTTTTCGTACTGCTCAGGGATGCTGGTAAAAAGTGGGCCGCCCGCTACGATTTTAGTGCCGATTCGATTGCATCGCTCAATTACTTCATCGACGGACTTCTGCTGGATGAGCATTGCTGTGACAAAGACGTAATCGGCCCAGCGAATATCCTGATCGCGCAGTTTCGCCGTCGTCATATCCAGAAGTCGGACATCCCAGTCCTTTGGCAGCATTGCCGCGACGGTCAATAATCCCAGGGGGGGTAGCACCGAATTTCTGGAAATGAATTTCAGGGCATTCCTCATGCCCCAGAATGTTTCGGGGACCTCCGGGTTGACAAGCAGCACTCTCGTGGCTTGTTTTGTACTGCAATTATTCGGTTCTTGCACTTTCGGTCTCACTTCTTGCTAAGACTTGGATGGTTTGAATTATCTTCTCGGTCATGCTCCGCTGTGTCGAGGTTTTAACTTTTGAGTCGTTTGCGGCGGCCGCGATATGACTTTTTTGCTCCGGAGGCGCGGTTGCTTCTTGGCAGTTCCTTGCGTTGCGAAGGCTTGGAGCTTTTGGCGGTTTTCGGCTCCGATTTCGGTGACTTGACGTATGAGAAACCCTCACACTTCTGCGCCTTGAGTTTGCGTCCTATGAACTTGCCGACCTCTCGCAGGTACTTTTCCTCTTCGCTTGAAACGAAGGTTATGGCGTCGCCGGTTGCCTCGGCTCGGCCTGTCCGGCCTATCCGATGGACGTAATCCTCGGCGTGAGTCGGCACATCGTAATTGATGACGTGCGATATTCCCTCGACGTCGATGCCGCGGGCTGCGATATCGGTGGCGACCATGATCTGATACTTGCCTATCCGAAAGCCGTCGAGGGCTCTCTGCCTCTGGTTCTGGGTACGGCCGGAATGTATCGAGACCGCGATGACGCCAGCTCGTTTGAGGCGTCGGCTGATCTTGTCGGCCCCGTGTTTGGTCCGGGAGAACACCAGCACGCTGAACATTCGCCAGTCCTCGATCATGTGCAGCAGAAGATCCATTTTCAGCGCTTTCTCGACGGCGTAGATATGCTGTGTAATCGTGTCGATTGGATTTCGGGGGCGGCCTATCTGTATGACCTTCGGCGATTTGAGCATGTCTGCTGCAAGGGTTTTAACCTCCGGGGATATTGTCGCCGAGAAGAGCAGCGTCTGTCGTTTCTTCGGAAGCCCTCGGACGATTCGCCGCACGTCATTGATGAAACCCATATCGAGCATGCGGTCGGCTTCATCCAGCACGAGCACTTCGACGCCGCTCAGCTCGATCGTGTTTCGTTCTGTATGGTCGATCAGGCGTCCCGGAGTGGCGACCACGATATCTACGCCCCGTCGCAGTGCTGCGATTTGATTGTTTATGCTGACGCCGCCATAGACGGCGAGGGCTTTAAGATCGGTGAACCGCCCGTAGCCGAGTATCGCTCTTTCGATCTGTACGGCCAGTTCGCGTGTGGGAGTGAGTATCAATGATCTGACGGTTCGTCTCCGCCTTCCGGCCCTTTCGTGGCTGAGACGATCGAGTATCGGAAGAACAAATGCCGCCGTCTTGCCTGTGCCCGTCTGGGCGCAGCCGACGACATCGCTGCCACCGAGTACCGCCGGTATTGCGTGCGACTGTATTTCCGTGGGGGCCGTATAACCTGTCGCCAATATACCTTGAACGAGCGGGTCTGAAAGGCCAAATGTCTTAAATGGCATTGCACAATCCTAAGAAGAGAAACCTATGCGAATACAAACATGTAAACCGTTAAGAAGCTTTTAAGCCCAAAGACTGCTGCAAGCTTCAAGTTGGATAATGACGCAGTTTCGTCTCAATTTCAACAATAATCTGCAGATTTACCACTCCATCGCGCAGTAAACACGATAAGAGCGATATATCTGCACGGGTTTCTTGTCGCTATTTGGGCATGCCGCTGCCGATGATTCCCATTTCTTCGGCCCGGTTTTCAGCAGTCTTCTGTTCGACGATAGTCTTGTTGGAAATTGGCTGGCACTGGCAAGTGAGATTCTGGTAATATCTCCTGACTAAAGAGCTTGGTGGTGCAGCCGGGCATTCAATATGGGAAGTGTTTGCTTCATGAAACGAAACGGGCAATAGCTCAGGCAAACTGTATGATTAAGGAGAAGTGAAAATGAAAAACACAAGACGCTCGATAATCGCAGTAGGTTTTGTAGTCATTGGGGTCTCGGCAATCCTGTTTTCAAATGCTCTGGCCCAGCGTTCATCCAGGCCGGGCAGGGGCCCAATGAGCGAATCCGAACTTGAGAAGCCTCCTGTTCCGAAAGACGACAACGAAAAGAAGATACTCGATATTCTAAGTGATATACGGGCGACTCAAAGCTACAGGAATGTGCCCCCGCAGGATGGACGATTCCTGCGCATTACCGCGCAGGCGATGAATGCGAAGAACGTGGTGGAGATCGGAACATCTACGGGTTATTCCGGCATCTGGTTCGGCATGGCGCTTCAGAAAACAGGCGGGAAGCTGACGACGTTCGAAATAGACGCCCAACGTGCAGCTACCGCCCGCGCTAATTTCAAGCGAGCCGGCATGGCCGAGGTCATTACCCTGGTCGAAGGTGATGCTCACGAGGAAGTGAAGAAACTGAAAGAGCCGATCGATATTCTCTTCCTCGATGCGGACAAGGAAGGCTATATCGACTATCTGAACAAGTTGTTGCCGTTGGTTCGTTCAGGCGGCCTTGTCATCGCCCACAATATCAATGCCAGGATGGCTGATCCGAAGTATATGGAAGCCATAACGACAAACCCGGAACT
>JAFGCD010000097.1 GCA_016932835.1 Sedimentisphaerales bacterium | reverse complement strand
TGACTGGATCTTTGAAGATTTCCCAAACTTCGTATTAGCAAGTACTTGCGTAAAAAAATAGTGAGAATTGGAGTAGACTTTTAACATGGGAGGAAATACTATGTTAGCGCCATATATCGTCATCCTGATAGTGCTGGTTTGCTTCGCCGCAGTCCTGCTGCTGCTGAAGCTCGTCGCCAAAGCCCGATGGCTGACGGCAATCCCCGCTTCCGTACTTATCGGGCTCATCATTCCCATGATCTTCGGCATACGCATGTTTGACGCCGGAGGCCCTGTTGCTCACGCCCGCGGCGGCCTGCTGCTTGTGCCGGGTGCGGTCTGTATACTCATCCTCGCTGTCCAGTTCTTTGCCTGGCTGTTCACGACCGAAGCCGTTCGCACGAATGTCAACAAGGCTGAAAGAGACAGAATTCTAAAGATGGTGGAATGCGGCAAGATTAGCACTGATGAAGGCGCCGACCTGCTCGACGCAATGGGCCGGTCAAGCGCGTTGAGAGGCCAGGACAAGTTCTCGCGCCTCGACTTGGCAATCCTCGTGGGCGTAGCCCTGGTAATACTCGGCTTCTTCCTGCCGTGGGACCAAGGTGCGTGGACCCATATCGGACGAATATATCAGGCAGGACATCAAAGAGGCCCCATCGGCTGGGCGATTCTTATAGCAGCAGTGCTCTCCGCGGTGCCGATCTTCATTACCCCAAAAGATCTGCTCTACAAAATCTCGATGCTGCAGATATTTCTGATACTGGTAGGCCTTGCGCTGATTGGCCGGGAACTTATGGTAGGCGCCGACGAGGAAGGGGCGATACTGTGCCTGGTGGGTCTTTGTATCGCGCTGCTGTGCTCGGCAGTCAAAGTCAAGCATCTCGCAGTATAGTTACGCGGTCTTCTTTTTCTCCTCTTTCGATGTCGATGCAGAGCCGGCTTTCGAATTCGGCCTGGAGTCTTTGGTTTTGCCTTCAGCCTTTTTATCCGCTTTGTCTTTCGGCTTCTCCGTGGCCTTTTTCTCGCTCTCGGCGCCCTTTTTGTAGTTCTCGCTGCGGTAATCGGTTTCGTAGAATCCCGACCCTTTGAAGATTACCCCGGCGCCGGTGCCAATCAGCCGTCGCAGCTTGTTCTTGCCGCACTTAGGGCACTTTCGCAATGGCCCGGCGGTAATGGCCTGAAACCGCTCAAATTCGTTACCACAAGCCTCACAAGCATATTCATAAGTCGGCATAGCAATTACTCCGTATCATCCCCATCACATTCATCACCTGCAAGCCCGTGTCCGGCGGTCTGCTGCTCCTGCGAAACCGCCTTATTGACAATCACCTTGCTTGGTCTGACTACCCGGCCATTGAGCGTATAGCCCTTCTGAAACTCTTCGAGGACTATATTCTCCTGCTCTTGAGGTTCGCTTCTCTGCATAATAGCCTCATGTCTTGATGGGTCGAACATTTCGCCGGCCGCGGCTATCTGCTCGACCTCGTGCGATCTCAGGACATTCAGCATCTGGTCATAGACGATCTGAATACCTTTGACCAGCACATCCACGTTTTCGGCCGAGCCTGCATTCAACAGTGTATGCTCGAAATTGTCCAGTACGGGCAGAAGCGACTTAATTACCCGCTCCTTCTCGTAGCCGACGCTGTCGGATACCTGCTTGGGAACGCGCTTTTGAAAATTCGCATAATCGGCGCTGACACGCTGCAACTGTCCGAGAATCCCTTCGTTTTCCTTGCGAAGCTCATCAAGCAAGCCGCGAAGATCCTCGACCTCGGCCTGCAACGACTTGACCGATCTGTCTTTTTCTGATTCTTTGCCCTTTTTTGTCATACCATATTACCGAACTGCTTCTTGAGTTTCTCGAAGAACGTCGTCGCCTTCGGCGAGACACGTTTATTCTCGGTCTTGGCAAACTCTCTCAGGAGTTCTTCCTGCTTGTCGTTCAGCCTTGCAGGCGTTTCCACAGCAACCTGCACGAGCTGGTCGCCGCGTCGGTGACTGTGCAGATCCGGAAGCCCTTTGCCCTTGATTCGGAAGACACTTCCGTACTGCGTCCCGGCAGGAATCTTCAAACGCTCGGTCCCGTTAAGGCTGGGCACTTCGATAGTCGCACCCAGTGCGGCCTGGGTAAAGCTGATAGGCACGAGCGCCACGACATGGTGGCCGTCGCGTTCGAGGAATTCGTGCCGTTTGATTCGCACGTAGCAGTATAAATCGCCTCTCGGTCCGCCTCCCCGCCCCGGCTCGCCCTCGCCGGATACGCGAATCCCCTGGCCCTCGTGCACGCCCGCTGGAATCTTCACGCTGACCTTGCGCTTCTTCGGAAGACGCCCCGTACCTCTGCATTTCTTGCATGGGTCGGTGATTATCTGTCCGCTGCCTCGGCATTGCTGGCATGCAGATACCATCTGGAAGAAGCCGCCGCCCCTGGCAACCTGCCCCGAGCCGCCGCAAGCCGGGCATTTGTCGGGCTTTTTGCCCTTTGCGCACCCGCTGCCTTCACACTCGCTGCAAAGGTCCTGCCTTGTGAACTCTATTGTCTTTTCGGCGCCGTCGGCCACATCGTTAAGCGTCAGTTCGACGGTTGTCTCAAGGTCATATCCGCGACTCGGGCCGCCCCGTCGAGACGACCTGCGCCCGCGGCCGCCGCCGAATATGCCGCCGAAAAGGTCATCCAGGCCGAACATACTGAAGATGTCTTCCGGATTGATCCGCGAGAAGTCGTGCATGCCGGTTCCTCGCAGTCCCTCATGCCCGAACTGGTCGTACCGCTGCCGCTTCTCGGAATCGCTGAGGACCTCGTAAGCCTCGGCGCACTCCTTGAACTTCGCCTCGGCGTCTTTATCATCCGGATTCTTGTCCGGATGATACTTCATCGCCAAACGCCTGTAAGAACGTTTGATGTCGTCTGCCGAGGCGCCTTTATCGACGCCAAGAACTTCGTAATAGTCTCGTTTTGCCATTCTCTAAGTATTTTGTGAATCGTATGTCGTATGTCCGTATGGCCATAATCGCCTCCATAGCCCACGTTCATGCTATCGACATACTACATCCGACTTAACGAATTGATCCTGCAATCGGCTCTTCGTCCTTGTCCTTGAGTTCGGTTATCAAAACATTGGTCGTGAGCATCAGGCCTGAGACCGAAGCTGCCATTTCCAGCGCAGTCCTGGCGACCTTGGCAGGGTCGATGATGCCGGCCTTGACCATATTCACGAATTTGCCTGAATTAGCATCATATCCGATATTCTTGTCTTTGGACAGCTTTTCCAGGAGTTGAGCAACAACAACGTCTCCCGGCTGACCCGAATTATCGACGATCTGCATCGTCGGGGCCTTGAGCGCGTTGCAGACAATATCAAAACCGACCTTCTCGTCACCCTTGACCTTCGCCCGCGCCTTCTCAACCTCGGCTATCGCACGCAGGAAGACAACTCCGCCGCCTGCGACGACGCCTTCTTCGGCGGCCGCTCGCGTGGCATGCAGGGCGTCGTCCAGAAGGTCCTTACGTTCCTTCATCTCCGCTTCGGTCGGCGCACCGGCGTTGATAACCGCAACGCCGCCTGTCAGCTTCGCCAGGCGCTCCTGGAGCTTCTCGCGGTCATAGTCGCTGGTGGTCTTTTCAATCTGGCTGCGAATCTGGTCGCAACGAGCGGTAACGTCTTTCTTTTTGCCGGCACCCTCGATAATAGTCGTGGTGTCCTTATCGACGACAATCTTCTTGGCCTGGCCCAACTGCGAAAGCTCGATACTCTCAAGCTTCAAACCCAAGTCCTCGGTTATCACCTGTCCGCCGGTCGCAATGCCCAAATCGCCGAGCATGGCCTTACGGCGGTCTCCGAAGCCGGGCGCCTTGACGGCGCAAATCTTCAGCACACCCTGGAGCCGATTGATTACCAGTGCCGCCAGGGCCTCGCCTTCGACATCTTCAGCCACAATCAGTAATGGTTTGCCCACCTGGGCAATCTTCTCCAGCAGAGGGATAATCTCCCGAATGTTCGACAGCTTGCCTTCGTGCAGGAGGATATAGGCATCTTCGAGAACCGCTTCGAGAGTGTTGGCGTCCGTCATGAAATAGGGCGATATATAGCCCTTGTCGAACTGCATGCCCTCGACGACGTTAAGCTCGCTAAACATGCCCTTGCCTTCTTCGACTTCGATAACGCCTTCGGTGCCGACTTTATCAAAAGCCTTTGCGAGAATCTCGCCGACCTCCGGGTCGTTATTTGCGCTGATAGTGCCGACCTTGGCGATATCGTCGTGGCCCTTAACAGGCACACTGACCGACTTGATAAACTCGGCGGCCACCCCGGCAGCCTTGTTGATGCCTCGCTGGATCGCCATCGGGTTAATGCCGGAGGTGATATACTTCAACCCGTCGGTATAAATCGCCTCGGCAAGAACCGTCGAGGTCGTCGTTCCATCACCGACGACGTCCGATGTTTTGCTCGCGACCTGATTGACCATCTTCGCGCCCATATTCCTGAAAGGATCGGGAAGGTCTATTTCCTTGCTCACCGAAACGCCGTCCTTGGTAACCTTGGGGGAACCCCAGCTCTTCTGCAGAATAACGTTTCTGCCGGTGGGTCCCAAAGTGACTTTCACCGCATCAGCCAACTGGCTCAGCCCCTCTTTGAGCTGTGCTCTCGCCTTATCGTCAAACATCAATTGCTTTGCCATCTCATTACCTCGTATTATGCAACTCTGATTTTTTCCAGTTTATCTTAGCGCCTTTCCGTCTTCGCAAACGGGCTATTTCTCGATAATCCCCAGAACGTCGCTCTCCTTGATAATCACGTATTTTTCGTTGTCGATTTCGACGTCACTGCCCATGTACTTGGCGTACAACACCTTATCGTTCTTCTTGACCGACATCTTTCCGCGGCTGCCGTCGTCCAGCAACACGCCCGGGCCCACCGCAATGACCTTGCCGATCTGCGGTTTTTCCTTTGCACTGTCCGGCAGGATGATTCCACCCGAAGTCTTCTCTTCAGCCTCGGCCTGTTTGACTACAATCCTATCATCCAGAGGTTTAAGTTTCATAACTCACTCCTTTTCCTTCTCTGATATAGTTTCCTGTTGTTAACCTTTGATTCTGCAATTTTTGTTTCACGGCCAATTACATGGCTCGCCATTATTGCGCAGGGACAAGTCTTATAGATTTAAGATTCATTACCGCCATCCCCGGTTTGCTCTTAGGCCTGACCGTCAGCGTACACTTGCCGGCTTCTGCAATCTTCGCCGTGCCGACTTTCTCCGTGACAAACTCGGCCCAATCGCCCGTTTCCCGCACTTTGCCGGAGAGCTCGGAGCCGCCGACCAGCACGGCAAAGTCGCTTCCGCCGGAGCCCTGGGCACAAGCATAGGTGATTTCGACGTCATATTCGCCGGCCTTGCTCAACTGCATATCCCACGTAACATAATCGTCGGCGTTGGTCCAGAAGCCGATATTATCCTTGCCGTCGCCCGATTCGTATCGCGCCGTTTCTCCGTGGACAGTCGCATCGATCGCCTTGAGACTGATCGAGCCATCCGCAGCGACCCTTATAGAGGGCGGCAGCACATCAGGTTCGCCGACTATCTCAAGCACCACGACAGTATTGAAAGGGTCAACCGCCCTGCCCGGCAGACGAATAAAGACGTTACCTTCGCCTTCACGCCCGACGGGCAAGTCTTTTCGCTGCTTATCAGCGAGGAGATACGCCTTCTTAACTTCATTCCTCAAGCCGCTCACATTTAGTCTTCTATCTGCCGGCCAGTCAAAGACGTGAAGATACAGCTTTCCGGGCCTGGCGGTACAGCGTCCCCAGGACACCTTGCCTAAAGGACTGGCTGTAGTGCCCGTAATGCTCTCGCCATTGACATTCATCCACGCGCCTATAGCCGCCAAACGCTCGACGCTGGCTTCCGGAATGAGTCCCTCGGCGGTCGGCCCGACGTTCAGAAGAAAGTTGCCGCCCTTGCTGGCGATGTCCGCCAGTTTCTGCAGCAAGTCCTTGGGCGATTTCCAATTGTGGTCGTCGGCCCTGAATCCCCATGTGTCGTTCATGGTCATGCAGGATTCCCAGTCAACTCCGGGCAGCCCCTTTGCAGGTATCTGCTGCTCGGGCGTGCCGAAATCACCGGCATAATCCTGGTCGCCCTTACTGAGGCCTTCCATTCCTTTACGGCCCTTGCCGACACGGTTGTTGATGATGATATCGCTCTGCAAACCGCGAACATAGTCGTAAAGCGCCTTGCCCTGCGGCTCGGTCCAATCCTTTATCCATTCGCCGTCGAACCACAGCACGCCAACCGGCCCGTAATTGGCAACAAGCTCTTTGAGTTGCGGCTTCATATACGTCTCGGCATATCGCGAGAAATTCGGGTTTGATTTGCCGCCGTCGTTGTAGTTCGGGTAGAAAGGCGCCTGGGCATCGCCGTGGTGCCAGTCCATAATCGAGTGGTAAAAACAAAGCTTAATGCCCTGTTTCCTGCACGCCTCGGCAAGTTCGCCGAGGATATCCCGCTTGAAGGGCGAGGCGTCCATAATGTCGTACTCGCTCACCTTTGAATCCCACAGGCAGAAGCCGTCGTGGTGCTTCGAGGTAATAACGATATACTTCATTCCCGCGTTCCTGGCGATGCTTACCCATTGATCCGCATCGAACTTTACGGGGTTGAACCGCCCTGCCAGCTTCTCGTACTCGGCGACCGGTATCCGGGCATTGTTCATAATCCATTCGCCGATTCCGCCGATCTTTTTACCGTTCCACTCGCCTGCCGGAACCGCATACAACCCCCAGTGAATAAACATCCCGAACCTGGCCTCTCGCCACCAGGCCATACGCTGATCATCGGTCAGTTCGACCTTCTCGACGGGGTCCGCTGCAGAAACCGTCTCAGCCGCACTCGACGAGACACCGGCAGCGCTCTTGCACCCTGCCGAGAACAGCAGGACAGCCAGCAATACGGCGAAAATCACCAGAATTACGTACACACGCAATGACATGAAGCTGCTCACTAATATTCTCTGCTTATCCATAAGTTTTGCCCTTTCTGACAAGTGGCCTCATAGCAAAGTGTCGGGGGCTGTTCTTACATGCCCATACCCATGCCGCCCATTCCACCCATGCCGCCCATGCCGGGATCCATTCCGGGGCCGCCCGGACCTCCAGAAGCTTTTTCCTGAGGCTTTTCCGTGACCAGGCAATCGGTCGTAAGCAGCAGACCTGCGATACTCGCAGCGTTCTGCAGGGCGATCCTGGTCACCTTTGCCGGATCGAGTATGCCCGCCTGGAGCAAATCCTCGTACTTGTCGGTATTTGCGTTGTAGCCGAAGCCACCCTTGCCCTCGGCAACCTTGTTGACCACGAGGTTCGGCGTGACACCGGCATTATAGGCTATCGTGTAGCACGGCATCTTGAGCGACTTGGCCAGGATATCGGCGCCTGTCTTCTCGTCGCCTGTGAGCTTGAGCTTCTCGGCTGTATCGATGCACCGAATCAAAGCCACTCCGCCGCCCGGGACGATTCCTTCTTCGATAGCCGCTCTGGTAGCGTGCAACGCGTCCTCGATGCGGGCCTTCTTCTCTTTCATTTCCGCTTCGCTTGCGGCGCCGACGTTGATCTGAGCAACGCCGCCGGTGAGCTTGGCCAATCGCTCCTGCAGCTTCTCTTTGTCGTAATCGCTGGTGGTAATCGCAATCTCGTCCTTTATCTGGCCGATCCTGCCGTTGATTGCGCTCTGGCTGCCGGCGCCCTGAACGATGACGGTATCGTCGTTGTCGATAGTGACCTTCTTAGCCTGGCCGAGCTGCTGGATGCTGATGCTTTCCATATCAATACCGAGGTCTTTGAAGATCGGCTCGGCGCCGGTCAGCACGGCTATATCCTGAAGCATGGCCTTTCTGCGATCGCCGTAGCCCGGCGCCTTGACCGCTGCAACCTGGAGAACGCCCTTGAGCTTGTTGACCACGAGCATGGCCAGCGCTTCGCTCTCGACGTCTTCGGCAATTATCAACAGAGACCTCTTGGCCTTGGCGACCTTTTCCAGAAGCGGAACGAGCTTGCCGACGTTGCTGATCTTCTCTTCGAAGACCAGGATGAAGGGTTTGTTCAACTCGCAGACCATGTTGTCGGTATCGGTTACGAAATGCGGCGAGAGATATCCGCGGTCGAACTGCATACCCTCAACGAATTCTACCGTCGTCTCGAAGCTTTTGCCCTCCTCGACAGTGATAACGCCGTCTTTGCCGACGCGCTGAAAGGCCTGGGCCATGATCTTGCCGATCTCGACGTCGTTATTGGCCGAGACCGCAGCTATATTGATGATATCGTCGGCCTTGGTGATATCGACCGGCTTTGCGAGCGTTGCCAGCTTATCGGTAACTGCCTTGGCGGCCAGCTCCATGCCGCGCTTCAGCGACATCGCATCGGCGCCGGCGGCGAGGTTCTTGTAACCTTCTTTGAACAGCGCTTCGGTCAAGACCGTCGCAGTGGTTGTGCCGTCGCCGGCGATCTTGGAAGTCTTGCTCGCTGCTTCCTTTACGAGCTTTGCGCCCATATTCTCGTTCTTATCGAGGAGGTCCACCTCCTCAGCCACAGTTACGCCGTCCTTAGTAACAGTAGGCCCGCCCCAGCTCTTGTCGAGGATTGCGTTTCTGCCTCTGGGTCCGAGGGTGGGCTTGACGGCTGCGGCGAGCTTCTCGACGCCTGCGAGCAGGCCTGCCCGTGCGTCAGCTTCAAATGCCAATTCTTTGACTGCCATAATTGCTTGCCTCCTTAAGTAGTCTGCACCTGTTTAATGCCTTGTATCCGGTTTGTTTGCCAATTTGCGCATAATAAGTGGATAATGAGCAAAGGATGTACCAGTTGCCGCCGCCCGCCCTCGTCCGGGCCGATGCCGCTGCTCTAAACCCTGTTTTGACAGGCCTTTATGGGACCACAAAAATTACTCCCGCCTTGCCGCCGCACCGCTGCCGCTGCCAGAATTGGCACAAGAACCGAATCCGGCACGCCAAACTGACAGGCCGGCCCAATGACGAGGAAACTGTACGAGGGGCCCTACATGCGGCGTTTCTGAGGGTATTCAGGGGTTTGGGGCAAACATCAAAGTCAACATATAAGAATACGTGGAAACTACGGAGCTTCGGCAAAAACCTGTCATTATAGGCTTTTTAGCTTGACATGGAGTGACAAACACCTAATAATAGACTATGGTATCCGGAATCAGGCGGTGCGGGTACCACGTTCTCCGTGTATAGGGCTGCGAGGCAGGCACGAAAAAAGGAGAAGTCTCGGCATGAACCGGAAACAGAGGGAGCAGAGATTATAAATGACTCGTAATCCGAAGCACTACCTTAGTGCGCCGGGAGAAGAACAGGAATTACGTAAGGGAAATCCTACT
>JAFGCD010000096.1 GCA_016932835.1 Sedimentisphaerales bacterium | reverse complement strand
TTGCCAGATAAGCGGCTTCTTCTCTGATATTCAGCGTCCAACCCATATCAGAAATCCTTTCTCTATCATCCAATCTACGGGGCATTATACCGTGACACGACAGAAAGTCAAGTAGAAAAAGAGAAAGAAAGAAAAAAATCACCTGGCGAAAAGTCACGTTGTGGAGTGCGGGGCCGCTGTTTTAGCACTCTCGAGCAGAGAGCTGGAACGGGTTTCTACGACAATATAGGGGGATTAGGTTGTCTACGCTAAGCGTAGGCGTCCTCTATCGCCTCTTCGAGGGTTTCAGAGATTGTCGGGTGCGGATACGTTATTTCGTCGAGTCGCCCCCGGGTGCCTATCATGGCGGCGGCAAGAGTGACAAATTCGGTCGCCATGAATCCGATCATTGTCACGCCGACGATTTTGTCGGCGGCTTTGTCCCTGATAACGCGGATCTGTCCTGCAGTCTCGTTTTGTGCGACACTTCGACCATTTGCCTTGAAGAAGCCTTTGCCGACTGCGATATCGATTCCGTTGTTCTGACAAGTTTGTTCAGACATGCCGATGGATGCTATTTCGGGGAAGGTGAAGATGACTCTCGGTATCAGGGAGTAATCGGCGATTGTTCGGTTTCCTCCGGTGGCGTTTTCCGCTGCGATGTTGGCTTCTGCGGTTGCGCCGTGTGCGAGGAAAGTAGTGCCGACGAGATCGCCGATGGCATAGACGCCCGGCACATTGGTTTCGAGCTTTTCGTTTACGACGACAGAAGGTCCCTTCATTTCGAGGGCGAGGTTTGCGACGATCCTGGGGTCTATACTTGATTTGCGTCCTACGGAGACGAGGACTTTCTGAGCCTCTATAGTCTGACCATCTTCGAGAATGACTTTGGCCGGTGCAGCGGACTTGTCAACGGAGGTGACTTTACAGCCGGTAAGCGAGGTGATACCGAGCTTTTTGAAATCGCGCTGGAGTATGCGGGCGACCCATTCGTCTTCCATCGGGACCAATTGCGGCAGGGCCTCAATGATTGTCACCTGTGTTCCCATGGCGGCATAGACACAGGCCATTTCACACCCTATGACGCCTCCCCCGACGATTGCGAGCGATTGAGGCACTTCGGGGAGCGAGAGTACTTCTTTGCTGCTGATGACGACTTGGCCGTCAAAGGGGATACTTGGCAGCTCGATCGGCTCGGAACCGGTGGCGAGGATAATCTTCTCGGCCTTAATGTCAGTGGTCTGATCGCCGGCATCGATAGTAATCTGATTCGGTGCGGTAACGGTTGCCTGGCCCTGAAAGACTGTCAAGTTACCGGCCTTGGCGGAACCTGCCATTGCCTTTCTAAAGCCGGTTACTATGGCGTCTTTCCGCTGCTGAATGTTAGGCCAGTTAGGCTCGGCTGAGGGGATGTCTATGCCTATCTGAGCGGCTTGTCTGGCTGACAGCAGGACGTGCGCCGATGAGAGCAGGGCTTTTGAAGGGATACAGCCCCAGTTGAGGCACGTGCCGCCGAGATATTCTCTTTCGATTATTGCTACGGCGGCGCCTTTTTTGGCACATCTTTTTGCCGCTCTGAAACCGCCCGGTCCGGCGCCGATTACTGCTATGTCAAAACTTTCCGACATTATCTGGACTCCTTTTTTAGCGAATACTGTATGTCAACACCCCGCAATTATTGCTTGTTATGGGGGCGGCGAGCAATGATTGTGCGATTTTACAGCAGTAAGAGGGATGCATCAAGGCATTTGGTATGATTTTGCGTGAAAGAATCAGTTCCGGTAGGCCTCGGTGCCGTATGCGAGGGGCGGTTTGCCGGCTTCAAAGGCGCCTATGTCAGGTGCTTTGCCGGTGAAATTGTCGTTGAAGTTGGGAATTATCGTTCCGGCGTCATGGCCTGGCGTATCCGGCGCGAGGGCAAATTGGCCGGTGCGATTTTTCGGGTCGTAAATGGGGGCGGCTTTGATGCCGTGAGTCTGGTGGATTTCTGCGGGTATTACCCTTGCCGAGCAGAGGTCATAGTCGTAGTCGTTGTCACGACAGAGGTCGCCGCGTTCCTGGATGGAGTGGCCTTTGGGGTTGAAGACGTGCCAGATATTGTTGCGTGAGATGTGGTTGATGAGCGCTCCGCCCCAGGTTGAAAGGCCGATACAATGTCCCTGCCAGGGGTCTTGTGAAACCGGTGTCGGCGGCTGGAGGAGCGTATTGTGAAAGACGTATGTTCTTCCGCCAGCGAATCCCGAGCCGAGGCCTGCTTTGAGGAAAGGTCCGCCGGCGCGGGTATCGGGGCCCTTCTGCGAGACTGCGGTGACGTTGCGCCAGATATAGAGCGGGCCGATGTGGGTTGCCGCCGATGCGACGGCGACCATGGAGTGACTTATGTAGTTTCCCCAGATGCGGACATTGCAGTTGGCTCCTTCGGCTTCTATGGCGTCGTCCCAGCAGTTTTGGAGACTATTGGAGTAGATATCGGAATCGCGATTGGGCGAGCCGAGGGCGCAGAAGTTATGTCCGCCGCCGATGATGTCATTGTAGTAATGGTCTTTGTCGGACCAGATTTCGTTATATCGAATGACGTGATTTCCTGCGGTGTCGTAGAAGGTCAGGGCCTGCGGTCCCATGGGATGCCAATCGGTATCTTTCTTTTCGGGATCGAGTTTTTTGCGGTATTCGGACCATGCGTTGGTGTCGTATCGAGGGTGGTGGATTTTGCATCTTTGGATGACGATACGGGCTATGGTTGGGTTGAATGTTCCGGATTCACTGGCATAGATTGCGGCTTGCATGTCATGGCCCCACTTTTCGGCCTCTATTTCGTCGGGGCGGCCCCATCCGGAGATATCACAGTTCTCAATGACGACATCGTGACAGCCTTCGAATATGCGGATGGCGTGGGAGCTTGCGTTTTTTATTGTCAGGCCTCTGATGATGATGTGGGATGCGCGGATTTCTATGCAGTGGTCGCTTTTGCCGGCGACGTCTATGAGTGCCGAGTCGCTTGCGGGGCTATAGAGAGTGTAGGCGTTTGCCAAGCCGGATTGGTCCGCCAGCAGGGTTCGGCTGCTGTTTTTCGGCAGCGAGACGGTTCGACCGACGGCGAATTGCTCGGACCAGGTTGCGGCTTCGAGGACGGTTTTGCGTCCGGATTCAGCAAGGATAAGCTCAATTTCGTATTTTGTGCCGGGTTTGAGGTTGACGATGCTGCCGCGATACTGATTTGAGCAGTTCAACAGAGAGAATGCGTCGTCGGGACGGTTCTTTCGCCTGCTGGGCGGGTACAGGTACTTGAATGTATCGGGCGGGCGCGAGTCGAACCAAAGAGGCAAGGCGGTCTTCCATTGGTCCGAGCCTGCAGGACGATAGCGAACAGGGCAGGGGTTTTCGGTCGAACCGTTCGGCGGATTCCAATATAAGCCGATGCAGTGAAACGTCGGCACTGCCAGTGGGGTATCAGCGACGGCGGGCTGCGAGAATGCAGCCAACTGCAGAAAAAGTCCGATTGTCAAACAACTACTTTTTAGTTTTTCCATTTGCCGGTCACCCAAAAAATTGCAGGCTGAGGAATTAACGCATCTATAGTATAGCAGAGTCTCGTTGTTTATGCTACGGCTGCTCTTGCAGGTTTTCGGCGGCTATCCGGGATATTCTTGTTTTGCCACGGTTGTATGTGCGGCATGGAAGAACCTGACAGCTCCTGTGTCGAGTTGGAGGACGAGGCCTTTTTGGGGGTCGATGCCGATGCAGTTGCCGGTGAACTTGCGGCCGTTGAAGGCGAGCGTCACTCTGTGGCCGAGCTGAATGCTTCGTTGTCGCCATTGCTCGATTATTTTTTCGCTGTCGATTTCGGCGTTTTTGAGTTGGTGGTCAAGGCAGACAAGGAGCCTTCTTGCCAGCGAGATTCGGCTGCAGGTGGTGCGGGTTTCAATATCGATGCTGGTTGCAGTCGATTTGATTTCTTCGGGAAATGCGTTTTCTTGTTGGTGGCAGTTGATTCCGATGCCGATGATGTAAGCTGCACCGTAATCGTGTATTCTGGATTCGAGCAATATTCCGGCGACTTTTCTATTATTCAGCAGGATATCGTTGGGCCATTTGATTCTCGCGGATTCTGCTATTGTCTCAGCCACTGCTACGGCGGCGGCCAGGCAGAGAAGTTCCGGAGTCAGTGCGCAATCGGTCAGCAACACGGAGCAAATGATGCTGTCGGATTGGCCGCTATGCCACTTATTGCCCGATCTGCCCCTCCCTGTGGTCTGGCTTTCTGCGAAGATTGCCATGCCGTTGTTTGACTTGTCCCTGCTGTATTCTGCGGCAATATCGTTAGTGCTGGCCGTCGAGTTGAATACGACCACTTTCCTGCCCACATATGCCCCGTCCAAATTGGCCTTTATTTTATCGGGGTCAAGTCGGTCTCTTAGCGGCATGGGTTCACCTGTCGAGGCCGATATCGACCGCGCGGGCCGAATGTGTGATTGCTCCGATTGCGATTCTATCGACTCCGCACTGGGCAATAGCCGAGACATTGTCGAGAGTTATATTGCCGGATGCTTCGAGCAGCGGTTTCTTGTTTTTTCCGCACATTTCATCCCGCATTTCAACGGCGTGCTTCAACTGCCACTGGCCCATGTTGTCGAGCAGGACGATGTCGATACCCGGGATTTTCAAGACGTGGTTGAGCTGGTGGTCCACATGATCGACCTCGACGGCTATGAATTTGACGCTTTTTGTTTCCCTGGCATCTGAGACAATTTTGTTCAACTTTGTCTGGAAATTCGGGCCGAGTTGTGCGAGGTGATTGTCCTTGATTAAAACGCCGTCATACAATCCGAAGCGATGGTTGTGGCCGCCGCCGCAGCGAACGGCGTACTTTTCGAGGATTCTCCAGCCCGGCATTGTCTTTCGCGTATCGTAAATTTTAGCCTTTGTTCCGTGTACTGCCCGGACGTATTTTCTGGTCGTTGTGGCGATTCCGCTCAGTCGCTGGAGAAAGTTGAGCAGGACCCGCTCGGCGCTGAGCATGCAGCGCAAAGGCCCGTCGATTGTCGCGAGTTTTGAACCGACGTGAGCGGCTCGTCCGTCGTTTATATGTATTTTCAGTTTGAGCTTATCGTTATATTGCTGGAGGATTTCCTCGGCGATACTCATTCCGCAGACTACTATTTCTTCTCGTGAGATGACGCCGGCCTTGGCAATCGTCTGGTCACTGAAGAACAATTCGCTCGTGACATCTCCCTTTCCCATATCTTCTTCGATAGCCATTCTGATTAGTGGGCGAGCTTGCGCTATGTTAAATGTTTTCATCCTGTCTTTTCCTCAATCGTGAGAAGGTGCGGAACTCTTTATTGGGTCTGCAAACCGCAAAAGCTCCATGGGCATATTAAGCACAATTTGTCGGGGATTGTCACGAATTATTTTGCGGCTAATTGTTTCCATGTCTTTTATCCTTCCAGGCCTTAGTGCGGTTGGTCTTCTTTTTTTGCTGTGTTCTTTGCAGTTTCTTTGAGGCCAGGAAGTCCCTCTTTTTCTTTTTGGAGTCCATCAGGACCAGTTCCGGCAGTTCCTTTAGCTCTTTTAGCTGGTCCCTGAGGAAGGCTGCTTTTTCGAATTCGAGCGC
This sequence comes from Sedimentisphaerales bacterium, assembly GCA_016932835.1. GTDB lineage: Bacteria > Planctomycetota > Phycisphaerae > Sedimentisphaerales > Anaerobacaceae > JAFGCD01. The sequence continues at coordinate 24,240 of JAFGCD010000096.1, read as the reverse complement.
CTGTGCGGCTTCGAGCATTTCTTTTTCGATTTGTGAGGCCAGTTGGACCTTGTCATATTCCGAATCTCCGAGCCGGACGGCCTGGCGGGCGGTTTTTCTTGCCTTCACCTGTTCTGTCAGGCTTCTTCGGATTTCCTTTTCGATCGTTTTGGGCGTGATGTTGTGCTGCTTGTTGTAATTGAGTTGGATTTTTCGACGTCTTTGGGTTTCTTCGATGGCGTTCTGCATCGACGGTGTGACGGTGTCGGCGTAGAGAAATACGGTTGCGTTGACGTTTCTGGCGGTTCGGCCTATAGTCTGGACGAGTGATGTCTGGCTTCGGAGGAAACCTTCCTTGTCTGCGTCGAGGATTGCGACGACCGAGACCTCAGGCAAATCGAGGCCTTCTCGGAGTAGGTTTATTCCGACGAGGACATCGAAATCTCCTTTTCTCAGGGCGTGGAGGATTTCGATTCTTTCGAGGGTATCGATCTCGCTGTGCAGGTAGCGGCACTTGAAGCCTTTCTTTGCGATGTAGGCGGCGAGGTCCTCGGCCATTCTTTTTGTGAGTGTTGTTACGAGGGTCCGCTCCTTTACCTTGACGCGTTTTTCGATTTCGCCGAGGAGATGTTCGACCTGATTGCGCGCGGGGTGTACGAAGATTTCGGGGTCGAGCAGTCCTGTCGGTCGGATGATCTGCTCTACGACTTGTCCCTCGCATTTTTCCAATTCGAACGGTCCGGGAGTCGCGGAGACGAAGACGACTTTTTCCCAGCTCTGTGCGAATTCTTCGAATCGGAGTGGTCGGTTGTCGAGGGCGCTGGGCAGGCGGAATCCATGGTCAACAAGGACGTCCTTTCTTGCCCTGTCTCCGGCCCACATGGCACGGCACTGTGGTATCGTTACATGGGATTCGTCTATGAAGAGCAGGAAGTCTCTGGGGAAGTAGTCTATGAGGGTATATGGCCTTGCTCCCGGCTGGAGGCCCGCGAGGTGGCGGGCGTAATTTTCGATTCCAGAGCAGTATCCGACTTCCTGCATCATCTCGATGTCGTACATTGTGCGTGCCTGGAGGCGCTGTGCTTCGAGAAGTTTGCCCTGGCCCCGGAGTTGAGCGAGACGTTCGTCGAGCTCGGTTTTTATGCTTTCGACTGCGGAGCCGATTCTTTCCTGCGGCATGATATAGTGCTGGGCAGGGTATATGAAGACCTGGTTTTCCGCGGCGATGACCTCGCCGGAGACCGGGTTTATGTAGGCAATATTCTCGATTTCGTCGCCGAAGAACTGGATACGAACGGCAAACGATTCGTATGAGGGGTGCAATTCGACGACGTCGCCTCGGACGCGAAAGGCGCCTCGCTGGAAGTCGATGTCATTTCTGCTGTACTGGATGTCGGCGAGCCTGCCGAGCAGTTCGTTTCTGCTTATCGTATCGCCGGTGCGAATAGCCACTACGCTTGCCTTATAATCCTCCGGCGAACCGAGGCCGAAGATGCAGGATACCGAGGCGACGATGATACAGTCCTTTCGTGTCGAGAGGCTCGTTGTAGTAGATAGTCGCAGGCGGTCGAGGTCGTTGTTTTTTGAGGCGTCCTTTTCGATGTATATATCGCGCTGAGGGATATATGCTTCCGGCTGATAATAATCGTAGTAGCTGACAAAGTACTCGACGGCGTTTTCCGGGAACAGCTCCTTAAACTCCTCGTAAAGCTGGGCGGCGAGGGTTTTGTTGTGAGATACAATCAGGGTCGGCATATCGAATTGGGCAATGACGTTTGCCATTGTGAAGGTTTTGCCCGATCCGGTAACGCCCATTAGGGTTTGAAACTTCTGTCCCCGGCGCAGGCCGTCAGTGAGGCGGTCAATTGCCTGGGGCTGGTCGCCTGCAGGCTTGAAGCTGTTGTTCAGTTTGAATATCGCCATTTTGCCGCAAGAAACAGGGGATAAAGCAGTTTATCAGTGAAAATGCGTGAAAGACAGGAGAATAGTATTCAACACCACGAGAGACCCGAGGTCTGCCCTATTAAGGTGGGTTCGGATATGTGATTGCTGCGAGCAGGGCCTTTCCATATTTTCTCCAGATTTCATCGCCGCTCAACTGGGAATCGTGCTGTTTCATTTCGAAAGTTATAGTCGGTATGCCGAGTTTTTCTCCGGCATAGGCGCCGAGCGACCCCGGTCGGGCGCCGAGCTTTTTGACGGTCAGGTCGCAGTATCGTTGCATTGAGGCTGCGATTCCGCGGGCGGGGCCGTCGTAGTCGATACATGCGAGCGGCTGATGCGTTGCGACGATTCTGTCGGGGGCGTATTGCCTGATCAGCCGTTCTATGACGCGAGATTCAGGCTCGGAAAGTGCGGAGTGACCTGTGGTTGCGGTATTTACGCGATTTGGAGCGGCAAAGTTGCGGTTGAGATCGACATTGTTGGCGTTGTAACGCGTTCCTTTGGCCATTCCGTCGGGATTGACGTTTGGCAGCAAGACGATTGTTCGTCCGTTTGCAAGCTCTGGATAGAGTCTTATGTACTGTGCGAGCTTCTTGACAAGCGGCGTTCCGGCAGGTTCGTTTCCGTGGATTCCACCTATTATGAGTGTTACGCTGTCGCCCTGTCCGAATACTTGTGCCATGATCGGGGTATTGTTTACGGATGATCCTACGATATGGTGCTGACCGAGCAGTGCGGCGGCGGCAGGGTTACTGATATTTCCAAAATCCGGGTATTGGTCGGGTTGCCGGCAGCCGGTTAGCATCAACAGTGCTGCCAGAGCACAAGTAAGCGATAAGACAGGAATTTTATTCATTTGAAACACCCGTAAGAAAGCGGGTTTTGCCCCGTCAATTCAGTACAAGCCCAATTATAAGGCTTGTTCGCGATAATCAAAGTCAAAAAGGGCAAGGAAATGAACATGATGAACTTGACTTTTCCCGGGAGAGGCGGACATTAGCTGTTACTGAGACTGGATATTACAAGACTCGTGGCGGGGCGGGCAGGAATGCGGGATGCGGCTTTTCCCGAGACAGGAGCCGATACGTGATGGTTGTTAAGTGGAGAAAGGCGGATTTGAGGCATGATCGAGTTTGCATGTTCGTCGTGCGGGCGAAATATGCGCGTCAAGGATGAGTATTCCGGCAAGAAGGCGAAATGTCCGACTTGTGGTCAGCCGATAGAGATTCCTCGGGTGGGGGCGGGGTTGTCGGCGGCAGGGAGTGAAATAATCAAGTTCAGGTGCGAGCATTGCAATCAGAAGATCGGCCTGCCTGCTCGATACGCCGGCAAACGGGTCAGGTGCGCGAAGTGCCAGGGGGCCATCAGCGTCCCGCAGGCGGCGGAGCGGTCTGCGCAGGCGTCAGCGGAGAAAATCCAACTCAGTTGCGATCATTGCGGCAAGGCGTATGCCGTACCGGCCAAGTATGCCGGTAAACGGGTCAAGTGCAAGCAGTGCGGCGAGGCTGTGACTGTGCCTGACGGCAAAGCCGAATTGCCTGCTGAGCCATCGGATGTCTTTGCGGTTGCCGCTGGAGGCATGGGCGAATCTGATACCTGGGCCGGCGACCTTCTCGCAATGGAGGCCAGCGCGCCGGAAGCTGAAGACGTTTTGACGGTAAAGCCGCTTGAGCCGGATGCAGCGGCAAGCGAGAGCAACACATTTGATGATGTCGTTGCTCTAAGGGGCGGCGCCGCGGACAGGGCCGTGCGGACGGGAAAGGGGGGATTTGGAGGTATTGGCGGAGTCCCGGTAGCGATTGTCGCGAGCTTCTGCGGAGCGCTTCTTGGGGCTCTTATTTGGCTGGTCATCGCCGCTGCTACCGGTTATCAGATCGGCTATGTGGCGTGGGGAGTGGGTGCGCTTGCAGGTGTTGGGATGAGCGTTTTTACCGATCGGCAGAGCGTGGCGTTGGGTGTGTTGGCTGCATTCTTTGGCCTCTGCGGCATTCTCATGGGTAAGGTATTCGTAGCGAAGTGGGTCGTATTGCCAATGCTGCAGAAGGGGATAGCCCAATTTGAGTTGGCAGATGAGAATATTGCCGAGATGGTTGATGATCCTGATACGATGTTCTCCATTGCATGCCTGGAGCTTGTGGAGAGTGGCGAAATAGATGAAGAAGTGGCTTGGGATACTATTGACGCTAGAATGGTCGAAGATGTCCCTGCAGAAATGCTTGAGAAGACCGAGGCGGCCGCGCAGAAGGCCGCAGAATTGTCCGATCGCTGGTCGTCGCGGCCTGAGAAGATAGCGGCAGTGAGAGCACATGCAGGCAAGCTCAGAAGTAAAATGGCCAGCTTTATTGCTGAGACCAGTGCCGGCCTGATCATAGCGTTTGTTGCGACTTTCTCGTTTATGGATTTGTTGTGGTTCTTGATGGCGCTGGGCAGTGCTTATACAATTGGGTCGGGGAGGAATAACTGAGTTGAGAGAGAGGGCTCCTGATGGCGGAAGTGTTGGGAGAGTTGTGCAAATCCAATTAACACGGCCGGAATCAATCAATGCATCTTAGCGAAGTCGCGCCAAGTCCCGGCTCGATTGGTATTGAGGGTATCTGACCATCAAAAAATTCAGAGATTTCCTCTGGCGAGCCGATGATATGAATAGGGGTATGGGTCTTGGTGGTGTGGTGTCGCTATCTGTAGTATGAAGGGTGTCAATGGCAGAGAAACGCAAGAGAATAGGCTTGGCGGGGCTGGTGGTCCTGGCAGGGGTGTTTGTTTTTCTCTGGTACGTGGGTCGGGGCTATTATCACCGGGCGATGACCATTCATAAGCTCCTGGTCGAGAATGAACATCTCAAGGAGGCCATCACCAACCTTACGGATGAAGACCAGATAGGTTACGCCAAGGTACTCAGCCAGGAGCAGACCGACCAAGGCCTGGTTACGACTATAAAGTTTGTCGAGACTGCCAGGGACGATAAGCTCAAGCGGATATTGGAAAAGGAATACGAGATTCCGGGTGATATCGTGCATTTTGACGCCCTGATCGTAAAATTCGGCGACAAAATAGTGATGGACGGCAAGGGGCGGGCGCTCTATCTTTGGCGGCGAATCTATGGCGATAAGACACCGCCTGATCAGGGTTTCAACATAGAGGAGCCGGGGGCAGAGCCCCAGAGATACGCCGATTTGCTGGCGGCGTTGTCGATAAAACACCGTGAACTCTTCTGGTCGAGTATCTGGGACCTTGCAAACGAGCCTGAGAAGCTGAAACAGCACGACATCCACGCGATATACGGCAATGTCGTGTATTCCAAGCTCCGGCCCGGCCTGATATATGTCTTCAAGATTACGCCAACCGGGCAGCTTTTCCGGGAGGTTGTGCCGGACTTGTAGGGGTCGAGTCTCTACATCTGCCGAATCACCTTAGAGTTACTACATAAGATATTCGCCCTGAGCACCCGCGATCAGGGGGTACATGCCGGGTCGTGGGGATTTCCGCATTCGCACCAGTGATCTGCAATCTCGCTGATCAGCCTGAAATCAGGCTCCGGAGGCATTGTCGATGCAAGGCCGGCGTAATCGCGGAAATCAACGTAGCAGCTTCCGTCGAGGTCGCCGACAATGGTCTGACTGCATTCGTAGATGTGGAATGGATAGCTCACGTTGGCCAAATCGGGATTGCCGGCATCTTCGATGCGGAGCAGAGACTGGTCGGAACTGACGGATGGAACGTGCCAGTCGTATGAACAGGCGGCATCGACCGAATTTGTGTCCACGGGCAGCCAGTCACCGTAGTCGATTTGGTAATACAGTTTGTAGCTTCCGGTGCAGTCGTCGCCGGATCGGCAGTCCGACCATGTGATGGTGAAATCGGAATCGGCGAGAACGGATTGGCCGGCCGTGGGTGATTTCAGAGTGATAGGAGCATAGGGAGAGCATTCGAGTATAGTGAAGTATTCGTCAAGCGTATCGGTTACATTGGCATCGTCGGCGTCATAGACGGCCAGTAGGCACTGGTCGGAGGTTACTATGGGCACGAACCAATCATAACGGCAGGTATTATCGATTGCATTTGCGTCCACTTCGAGCCAGTCGTCTCCTCCGTTGGTCGAGTAGAAAAGCCGGTAGCTGTGAGCGGAGCAGCCTCCATCTCTGTTGTCCTGCCAGGTGATGGTGTACCAGAAGCCGCCAAGGAGGAACTCCTCTGGGATCGGGTCGAGAACAATAGGGTCCGGAGGCCTTCCGGGACAGTCTGCCGGAACGTCGGTTCGGCCAAGCCAGAATTCCAGTATTGCGACATCGGTGTCATCGACATCGAGGTCACGATCGAAATCTGCGCAGGGATTGTAATTCCAGTCTCCTGGATAATAGGCTGGCCAGCTCTTACCACTCCAGACGCTCATGATAATCTCCAAGTCGTGGATGTACACTCTGTACATTCCCATCATTCCTCCTTCCGCGGCACAATCGGCATCTCCGTGGCATTGATATGGGCAGTCCCAGCAGGAAAACCAGATATCATCCGAGATTGATGCGGTTGTTAATACGAGACTTAATGCAAATGCGAGGGCAAGTGTAGGTTTTGGGATGATTTCCATCTTCATTGTTCCTACTCCAAATCAACTCCATTATTTCCCTGTATAATCGTATCATACCATATTTTTGGGCGCCTTTAGGTAGAATATCGTTTTTTTCTTTTTTTTGGGGGGGCTTGTGGGCGTACGGACTGTATGTCCTAACAGAAAAGGGGCTCTCTTGGAGGAGTTTATATTGGGGAGACTTGACAGATATGCTCTGGCGTGCGAGAATCACGCATCGCTTGTCTCTGGGTGTTATGTTAATATAGGTAATTTGGGATTCGTTCAGTCATGCAGAATGTTGATTTTGAGATTGTTATTGTGGGCGGGGGAATTGTCGGGTTGGCTTCGGCTTATAAGATTGCGTCGTCGCATCCTGGGATTCGGCTGTGCGTTCTGGAGAAGGAAGACACCCTCGCGGCCCATCAGACGGGACATAATTCGGGCGTGATTCACTCCGGGCTTTATTATAAGCCGGGCTCGGCGAAGTCCAGGACGTGTGCGAAAGGGCGAAGGGAACTCGTTCGGTTCGCTGCTGAGCATGGAATCGCGCACGATATTTGCGGCAAGATAATCGTTGCAACGTCTGAGAAGGAACTGGGCCGGCTGGATGAGCTTTTTGAGAAGGGCCGGGCGAATGAGATCGAGGGTATCGAGAAGATAGGGCCCGAGCGGATAGAAGAGATCGAGCCGGCGTGTCGGGGCATTGCCGGGATACTGGTTCCCTGTACGGGTATAATCGATTTCACGGAGGTTACGAAGAAGCTGGCCAAGCTCACAGAGGCCGCCTCAGAAGGCAATAAGGTGCTGACCGGACATGAGGTGACCGGGTTCGAGAAGCACGATTTCTATACCAAGGTTGTTACGAATCGAGGCGGCTTCAGCACGAAATACGTTGTCAATTGTGCGGGCTTGCAGTGCGACCGGATGGCGAAGCTGGACGGTGTGGAGCCGGGGATGCGGATAATCCCGTTTCGCGGGGATTACTATGAACTGACCGAATCGGCCAGGGAGAAGGTAAAGGGATTGATTTACCCGGTTCCGGACCCTGCGTTTCCATTTTTAGGCGTTCATTTCACGCGAATGATAGACGGCTCGGTGGAGTGCGGGCCGAACGCGGTATTCTCTTTCAAGAGGGAGGGGTACGGCAAGACGGATTTCAGCTTCAGGGATAGCTGGGATTCTCTGAAGTTCTGGGGAACGTGGAAGCTGTTCATGAAGAACTGGAGGTACGGGCTGGGCGAGTATGTCAGGGCGTTCTCCAAGGCTCGATTCCTCAAGAGCCTGCAAAGGCTTATGCCGTCGCTGCAGGCCGATCAGATCAAGCCGAGCAAGGCGGGTGTGCGGGCGCAGGCCCTTGGTCCCGGCGGCGAATTGATCGATGATTTTTGTATCAAGCGCGAGGGTAATTCCATTCATGTTTTGAATGCTCCGTCGCCGGCGGCCACTGCGTCGCTGGCTATCGGGGAATACATCAGTGAGACAGCGACCAAATACTTCGGTCTTGAAGAGAAGAAGCAGCGGCGGGCCAAGAGGAATGCCGACAAGAATGATAAGTCCAGGAAATCTAAAAGGAAGAAGGGCAAATCGGGCAGTAAGCGGGTTAGATCCGACGAATAAGAAGGTTCTTCCGCCGGCGTCGCCATACGCGAACAGATATATTAGATAAGAAAGTAAGACAGTGAGACCGGAAAAGGTCAAAAAGGCATCTCAAAAGGTCAGCTATTCGTTTCTGAAAATACTGACCGGTTCGGATTTGTCTCGGCGTCGGCTGCCGTTGATGTCTGTGGTTAGTTCCAAGCCCGGCCCCGTGGTATGGCTGACGGGCTGCATCCACGGCGATGAGGTCACCGGTACGGTGGCGATTCAGGAGATTTTTAAGCATATTCAGAAGCGGGGGCTGCTTTGCGGCTCAGTGTATGCCTTTCCTCTGATGAACCCGATGGGCTTCGAGACAGCGTCTCGCAATATAACGATGAGCCGCGAGGATTTGAACAAGTCATTTCCGGGCGACAGTAATGGTTCGCTGGCCGAGCGGATGGCTGCGCAGATATTCACAAGGATCAAGGAAACCAAGCCGAGTCTGGTTCTCGACCTTCACAACGACTGGATGAAGTCGATTCCTTACACGCTGATAGATGTCGATCCCGGGGTTGGCGGGCGGAAGGCATACGAGAAGGCGCAAGTATTGGCGTGGGAGACAGGACTTCTGGTTGTATCTGAGACAGAGCAGGCGTCCAACAGCCTGTCGTACACACTTCTCCAAGAGAATATTCCTGCTCTTACGATTGAGTTGGGCGAATCCTTTGTCGTCAACGAGGAGAATGTTCGTTATGGAGTCCGCTCTATTGCCGGGATTCTGTCGCATCTGGGGATGATTGAAGGTACTTGCGATTCGGCCGGTTATGTCGTTCCGGAGGAAGTGGAAGGCAGGACGCTGACGTTTTCTGCGGGGCCTGTAAGCTCCGGGAGCGGAATAATCAGGTTCTCGGTTGCTGCGGGAGATTTTGTGAGGAAGGGTCAGATGGTCGCGAGAATCTACAACGCCTTCGGGAAACTTCTGGATACCGTGCGTTGCCCGCAGGACGGTATCATATTGGGTCACTCCGACTCGTCGGTCGCGTTTCCCGGCGCGCCGCTGATGGCCATCGGTGCTGTTTGATCGAGGCATTCTGAAGACTTATGGAGCAGCAAGTGAATCTGGGATCGAAGGATTATATAGCTATCGTTCAGTGCGATATCGTTAAGCGGCAGTGTTCGGGGTATGCTTGCGAGAAGGCATTTACCGACCGTAGCGGGGGCTTTGCGGCGTATCCCAGGGATAAGACCTATCGCGTACTGAATATGAGCTGCGGCGGGTGCTGCGGCAAGGCGGTCCATCGGAAGCTGCGAAATCTCGTGCGCCGGTTGAAGAAGACAGAGGGTATGGGCAAAGAGCGAATCGTCGTGCAATTGTCATCGTGCATTACCAAGGACAACTACCATTCGTTGCCTTGCCCGCACATTGATTATATCAAGAGCCTGATAGGCAAGGTCGGTCTCGACGTTCGGGAAGATACGTGCATAAACGAGAAATCCGAGAAACTCCGCGCCGAAGGCGTATATGCGAGCGGGTGACGGGCTTATGGGCAAGTGCGGCGGCGAGAGTTTATTTGCGGAGGTCGATTCCGGTTTTCGCGGGGATGGTTGCGAGGCGGGAATTGGTGGCAGGCATATCGTTCGCGTTGCTTTTGAGTCCGCCGCTGACACTGAGTTTGACTACCTTGTGGCGGAGGACATCTGGCCCATAGAGATTGGCCGGCGGGTCGAGGTTCCTTTCGGGCGGAAAAACAAGCGGGAAATCGCGTTCTGCACCCGCGCGGATGTGCCGAAGGAGGAGTCTTTTCTGGCGATTGGCAGGGGGCGAAAGCTCAAGGCGGTATCGAAGGTGCTCGATGAGGGTCCGCTATTGGATAGGGAGTTAATGGAACTGGCGCGATGGATAAGCGGGTACTACGTTTGTCCGCTGGGACAGGTTCTCTCGGCCATGGTTCCCGGCGCGGTCAAGAAAGGCGCCGGGGTTAAGACACAGAGGTATGCCTATCTTGCCGAGACTTCTGAGCAGTCCCTGCGAGGAGGCAAGCAGAAGCTGATTACCGCTTTTCTTGCAGAGAAGAATGCGATTTGCCCGGAATCGGGCGTGGAAACACGGGCGGTGCTGGAAGCGGCAGAATGCGGACCGGAGCCCTTGAAGAGGCTTGCGGAAAAGGGTATTGTTAAGATAGTCCGCAAGGTGGTCCTCACATCGCTTCCTGCAATTCCGGAAGGCCTGGCTATGCCGATGCAGGAAGTTACGCTTAATGAAGACCAGGACAAGGCGCTGAGGCATATAGAGAAACAGATAAGCTCGAATGCGTTTGGCGTGACACTGCTGCACGGCGTAACCGACAGCGGCAAGACGGAGGTTTATATAAGGGCTATCGAAGCGGTGCTGGCGAAGGGGAAAAACGCCATCGTATTGCTTCCGGAGATTGCGCTTACGGCACAGACTGTTCAGCGATTCAGCACGCGATTCGAGCGGATCGCCGTGATGCACTCTGGGCTGACGGCTGCGCAGCGGAACTTACAGTGGCAGAAGATCAAGGCCGGGGAAGCGGACATCGTCATAGGGGCGCGGTCGGCTGTGTTCTCGCCGGTTCCGAGGCTGGGGCTTATTGTCGTCGATGAGGAGCACGAGCCGAGTTATAAGCAGGATACGGCGCCGCGTTATAATGGTCGGGACGTTGCAATCAAGCGGACTCAACTATCCGGAGCGCATTGTCTTCTGGGCAGCGCGACTCCGTCGCTGGAGACCTTGGCCAACTGTCATCGGCTGCAACATTACAGTATCGCTCGTCTGCCGCGTCGTGTAATGGACCTGCCGATGCCTGAGATGCAGCTCGTCGATATGCGTGCCGGAACAATCACGCATCATGGAATAAACCTGATAAGCGAGCCGCTGGCCGAGCGGCTCCGAGAAGTATTAAACAGGGGCGAGCAGGCGATTCTGCTGTTAAATCGGCGGGGGTACAGCAATTTCGTTTTCTGCCCGTCGTGCAAACATACGCTGCATTGTCGAAACTGCGATGTGACGCTGACTTTCCACAAGGTCAAGGGACTTGGCGCCGACCAAATGCAAACGGTAACAGGCAGGCATATCGGGCACGGCTATGCGATTTGTCATTACTGCCTGTCGCAAACGCTCGTGCCGCAGAAATGCGCGGTGTGCGGAAAGTCAATGGCTATGATAGGGCTCGGGTCGCAAAGACTCGAAGAGGAACTGGCAGCGAAGTTTCCGGCGGCGAAAGTGGCGAGGATCGACAGCGACTCGATGGCCGGAGGCGACTATTACCGTTTGCTGCGGGATTTCGGCGAGGGGCGGATCGATGTTCTTGCGGGGACACAAATGCTGGCGAAGGGCTTGCATTTTCCCAATGTGACGCTGGTGGGCATAATCAGCGCGGATACATCGCTTTATCTGCCTGATTTTCGGGCGAACGAACGGACATTCCAGTTGATATCGCAGGTTGCGGGTCGTGCGGGGCGTTCGGAAAAGAAGGGGACCGTCCTCGTGCAGACGCTGCTTCCGAAACAGCCTGCCATCGTCTTTGCGCTGATGGCTGACTTCAAGGGTTTTGTTACAGAGGAGTTGAAGCATCGTAAGGCCTGCAATCTGCCTCCTTACTGGCGGCTGGCGGTAATAGTGATGCGTGATATGAAGTTTGAGAAATTGGAGAAGGCGTGCGAGTCGATGAGCGAGAGAATAGGGGGTATTATCAAGGCCGAAGGGCTCAAGGGAGTTGTTCGCGGTCCGATGCCGTGCGTTATCAGCAGAGTGCAGAAGTTCCACCGGATGCAGATAATCGTGCAGACCCCTGATGCGCAGAGTATGAATCGGCTGTTCAGCCTGGTTAGAGAGGCCGGGCCGATTCGACCGAGCGTGAAGATTGCTATAGATATTGACCCGGTGAACCTATTATAGTTTGCAATTTCTATGAGGGTGTGCTATACTTCAGCACCGGTTTTACCGGATCGCAGTTCGGCAGTAAGACGGGAACGGCATCTTAAGAGCACCAGAGGCTCTATAGATAAGAAAAGATTGGCCGGTGTTATCAAGCAGGAGTCATTGCGTTAGATTATGAAATAAGTTACCGGTTTTACCGGGGAGTAGCTCAGTTTGGCCAGAGCGCTGCGTTCGGGACGCAGAGGTCGCAGGTTCAAATCCTGTCTCCCCGATTTCATAAGCCTTTATTTTACAAAGGCTTATTTTTTTGACTTGACAAGACCTACTAAATCGTGTAACCAATTTTTAAGCAAATCGAGTTACACGCTGAAGACCGCAGCGAGTTTGGGGACACGGGAAGGAGAAGTTAAGATGTCGAACCTCAAACTCAACGGTTCAATCTATTGCCGCAAAGGCCGCTGGTGGTGGAAAGTCAAATTACCCGGTCAAAGCAAGTTTACCTATCATCCGCTCCGTCCAAAGGGGGCGAAGTTTGCTACGAAAGACAGGACTATTGCAGAACAGGTTGCGCAAGAACTCTGGGTAAATATGTTATCAAGATCGGATAGAAAAATTACCAGCGTAACTGACATTGCAAGCCTAATCTGTGCCTACTCTGATTTTGCCAAAGTGTATTACAGAAAGGCTGATGGTACAGTCAGCGGAGAAGTCGATAAGATACGATATGCTTGCGCTCCCCTGAACAAACATTACGGCGAATTACCTGTTGAGGAGTTTGGCCCGCTTAAACTGCAAGAGTTACGGCAGCACATAATCGGGCTGAATCTATGCCGCAAGGTGGTTAATGAGCGGATACGCATTATCAAACGTATGTTCAGATGGGCAGTGTCGAATGAATTGATACCGGTTTTTCTGTATCAAGCCATAACGGCAGTTGAAGACTTAAAGCGAGGACGCTCAGGTGCTCGTGAAAGCAAAAAAGTTTTACCGGTAGCCAAAGAACACGTTATGGTTATTTTGCCTTACACAACGCAAGTCGTAGCAGATATGATAAGACTCCAGGACTTGACCGGGATGCGAAGCAGCGAAGTGTGCAATATGCGTCCGTGTGATGTTGACACAGCAGAAGATGTTTGGGTTTATCGGCCATATAAGCACAAAACCGAGAATTATGGTTACTCGAAGGAAATTTACATAGGCCCCAAGGGGCAGGAAATTCTATTGCCTTATCTGGCTCGCAAGCGTGATACGTATTGTTTTACTCCGGCAGAATCTGAAGCTCAGCGGAAGCGAAAAAATTGTCATCAGGCTTTGCGAGATAAATTCGACAAGGATAGTTACCGCAGAGCGGTTAAGTACGCAATCGCAGCAGCCCGAAAGGCAGGTGAAGGTGTGAAAGAATGGACACCACACCAGTTGCGGCATAAGCGCGCTACGGAAGTGCGTAATCAATTTGGTCTTGAAGCTGCAAAGGTTCTACTTGGGCATCAAAGCCTGTCGGTTACAGAAAGCTATACCGTGCCGGAAAAACGTTTGGCTATCGAGGCCGCTACACAGTTAGGTTAGCTCCTTTTTCATTTTTTCCCAGGTTTGCCGGTCGGGTGTACCAGCCTTTAGCCAGGCATTTATCTCGCTTTCTAACCAGCGAACGCTTCTTGAGAGATGAACTGCTGCTGGCATTTTGCCTTCCTTTTCCAGCCGATATACCTGGCGGGTGCTTAAATTAAGCATTTTACCCACCTCATCAGCTTTAAGCAGATGTTCAGGTGTGTTATCCACGGTTAACCCCTAATTAAAATATACAAAATAACAGGGGTATCGGAACGAAAAAAATGAAGTTTTTTCTTGCCATGAGATTGACAAATGTATATCATTATTCAAATTATTCATATATCTACATATTCGTTGCTAAAAAAAGAGGGGTTATTGAGGGGTTTTAATGATGGAAAGCATACCCGAAAATGAAGATGAACGATTGAGGTTAAAAAACAGGATTTTTGAGCTAATAGAGCAGACTCCTACCGTGAAGCTGCGAGCGTATCTTCCGGTTTTGGAGAGGAACGTCCTGCCTGGCTTGCAGCTTCAGACAACTGAGAAGCAGCCGTGGCCGCCTGGTGAGAGCCGCTTGCAATAAATCCCTCAAGGTATCCTATCACCTTAGCCTGCCTTATGGGGGGAAGAGTCAGCACAGACCTTAGAATCTCGCGTTCCTGTCCTGTGAAAGGGGTGTCTATAAATGCCGGTGAGTCGAAGGCAGACGGATCAGGTTCTTCGATGGTAAGCTCATCAGGCTTGACACCGAGTATGTTTGCGATTTCAACGACTCTCTCCGGTCTCGGCTGTGTCCGGCCTTTTTCGTACCGCCAAATCTCGGTGCTGTTGCATTTTAGCTTCTCGGCCAGTTCGGTTTGCTGCAATCCTGCCCTAATCCTTACGAGTTTTAGTTTTTTTCCCGAAAACATTATCTCTCCTTCATAATTTTTTTTGTCCCGTAAGACGTTGCTCCACAATTACTTGTAGAATACCCTGCATTTTATTCTTAATTTCTACTTGCATTCTACATTCAAGCCGTTTATTTTCTACTCATCCTTCAGGAGTTTTTGTATGGGCACTTTTGGTAAAGTTATATCTGTTCATCTGCGTTACAGCGACCTTAACAAGATTGACGCCGTTGCACGCCATATTAACCACTTACATCCCAGCCGCAGCGCTGCAACCCGCCAGTTAATCCAGCATGGCTATGCGCCATTTCTGGAAGCTGCTCTACATTCTCCATCGACATTTGAAGGCATAAACAAAAAGCAAAATACTGAATAACTGTATGACCATATATGACAGTATATGACATTTACCGTTCTCTGTCAACAAAAATTTGTAGAAAAAGTAGAAAAATATTGAGGCAATCTACTTGTGGCTGAAAAACTGCTGAATTCGGTCGAGGTAGCAAGGCGTTTAGGGGTGTCGCTTCGGCATTTTTACCGCTTAGAAGCAGATTTAATAGCAAATCACGGGCTGGGAAGAATGGTTATAGGACGGACCAAAAAATACACCGAATCCAGCCTTGAGCGGCTGATTGACAATGCTGTGAAAAGAGAAGCTGTCATCAAGGCGGCAAGAGAGGTGAATAATGGACAGAAAATATGTCGAATTACCAAAGTTTGAAGCGGTTGGAATAGATGACCATGGTCTTCTGACTATCTGCGGTGACAGAGGCAAGGCCATTCGTAGTATCACTATCGAAGGCCTGCCGTTCGAGCAGCTTAGAGAAATCGTTCGGCGGTGTAATGCCGTACCAGATGCTATCAAGGCATTAGATGTCTTAGCGAATATGAAAAGCTACCGCCTGGGCAGACACGCCTTAAAAATCCACCCATCCCAAATAGCAAGAACCGCTTTAGCCAAACTCAAAGGAGAGAACAGATGCCAGCAATCACAGAAAAACGATTGACGTGCAGTCAAATAAAGTGCGCCCGAACGTGCTTACGAAAACACCTGCTCGCTTATATCCTGGCAATTCGCACAGAAGATGTCCCTCACTATTTCCGCACAGGCAAAATCTTCCACAGGGCCCTGGACCTTAGAGCTAAAGGTATTGCCGCTGATGAAGCAATCACCGAGGCATTAACCGAATACGACCAGGCACTGACGAAAATCTTCGGTGAGGAATTTGAGAGGCGAATTACCGAACGAGAGATAATCGCACGCTTGATTGGCGGCTACTTCTGGCGGTGGGAGAATATGGACAAGGAAATAGAAGTTGTTGCCAGCGAACTGCCATTTGAACTGCCAATCTATAATCCCGTTACCGGTAAAGCGGACGATATTTTTGTAATCGCCGGCAAGATCGACAAAATCATAAAACTGCCCGATGGCCGCTTGGCAGTAATGGAGCATAAGACCACTTCTGATGATTTATCAGTCGGCAGCCATTACTGGAAACGCCTGCGGATTGATATTCAAATCAGTATCTACTATCTGGCTGCCCGGATGCTCGGTTTCGATGTCGAAACAATTCTTTACGACGTTGTTCGCAAGCCTTCCTATTCAAAACCCAAGCAGCTTACCCAGGCTCAGACAAAGCAGTTAGTCGAGGACGGCTGCTACTATGTTACGTTCAGCGGTGATGAAGAACCGATACTTGCAGGCCGGTACAAAGTTAAAAAACTCAATGAGGCCAATGGCGGCGAAGGTGAAGGACCGGCCTTTGATATTAACGGCTATACCGTAGTTTCGACCCAGCACAAGAAAGCCTATTCACTGCCTGAGACAATAACGATGTTCGGCGACCGCATCATCGCCGATATGGGCAGACGTTACGATTACTACTTTGCACGCCGGGAAGTACCGCGATTGGAGCACCAGATTTTCGAGACACAGCACGCCCTCAGCCAATACGCACAGATGGTTCACGAATGTGATCTGGTTGACCGCTGGCCGATGAACGATGACGCCTGTGTCGGTTTCGGAACCTGTCCGTATCTGAGTTTGTGCAGCGGCGGTTTTGATATTCACTCTGGAGTCGTGCCGGAAGGTTTTGTCCGTGTAGAAGATGTCCACCAGGAACTTGAATAAGAAAGGAACGCTAAAATGTCACCACCAAAAACAAATACTACACTTCGACCGTCAGTACCACCGCCGACTCAATCTGCGGCTCCGGCAGCAGTGCCGGTGCTTGGCAAAGTCAGGGCGAAGTTTCTGCCGCCGAAGATTGCGCTTAATTGTGTCGAAGGCTGGGGCAAGACAAGCTGCGGTGCTTACGCACCGAAACCTGCAATTCTAATGGCACGTGGAGAGACCGGTTATCTTACTTTGCTCGGTACGCAGAGTGTACCGAACATCGATAACGTTGTCGTTGAAAGCTGGCAGTCTCTGTTGGCACTGCTTGGCGATCTGGCGAGCAAGGAGAGTCTGCCTTACAAGACGCTGGTACTTGATGCGGTTGGCGGTTTTGAGAGGCTCTGTCACGAATATGTTTGCTTTCGAGACTTTAACGGTGACTGGGGTGAGAAGGGTTTTACTTCTTATCAGCAGGGCTATGAGGTTGCAGTAAGTGACTGGCTCAGAATGCTTGCCCTGCTCGATCAGGTCAATGCTAAAGGTGTCATCATCTTACTGCTGGGCCACACACAAATTCGCCCGTTCAAAAATCCAATGGGGCCGGATTTTGACCGCTACATTGCTGACATACATCACAAAACCTGGGCAGTAACTCACAAGTGGGTAGATGCTGCTCTATTCGGGACATATCTGACCGTTGTGGACAACGTAAGCAAAGGCCGAAATCCAAAAGGCAAGGGAATAGGCGGGACGCAGCGAATTCTATACACCGAGCGCCGTGACAGCTTCGATGCCAAGAACCGTTACGGAATGCCTAACGAAATCGACATACCAAACGACCCATCGCAGATATGGTCAACCATTTGGTCACACATTTACAGAAAGGAAGGTAAATAATGGCACAGCAGGCAGGAACTTATTTCGGTGTGCTTGTCGAAGCCGGCTTGGATAAGAACCAGAACGAAACGCCGTTTATGTATCTGACGTTCTCGGTTACTCACTTCAATGACGATGGGTGGGTTGAATTGCCTCAGCCGCTTCGCCGTGATGTCAGGTTCTATCTAAGTGATGCAGCCTGGCCTTACACATCAGAGGACTTGCAAAATCTCGGCTTCAACGGCGATTGGGACAATCCCAAGTTCAAGGATGATTTGTATGACCCAGGCACCGAGCTAATTTGCACAGTACGTCGAGGCGATGACAACAAGACCTACAACGACTGGGATTTACCGAATCGCTCTTATGGCTCAGGCAAGGAACGCACACCGCCGTCACGTGAGGAAGTTCGCAAATTCAAGGCTCGATGGGACACGCAGACAGCAGCTAACAAGCAGCCTACCGGAAGACCATTAGCGCCGCCACCGCCATCACGAGCTGCAACTGCTGCGCACGGGGTGCCGGACAGTGACGATGATATTCCGTTTTGACAGAGCGTAATCTCTCCTCCGAAAAGGTGGGACGTGTGGCTTCGCTTGGATGCGGGGCAAACCGGCTGGCCGCGTCCCACCTGTTTTTTTGAGAAAGGTGAAGAATGACCCTGAACACGGACGAACAGCGACTTGTCGAACTGCTCAAGCAGACTCTTATCGAGGTACTGTCGGAATTCAGAATTACCAAACGAAGGCAGAGTAAAAAAACTAAGCCGTCGAAGCCTCAAGGCCCGCCGAAAACAGCAGTATATTTACAGCGCTTTGAACAATTCTGGGAAAGCTATCCAAAAGCCAGACGCAAGGGTAAAGGTGCAGCTCGTAAAATATGGCTTAGGCTCAAACCGACAAGAGAATTGACGGATAAGATTCTCAATGCACTCAGCCAGCAGAAAAAGCAGAGCCAATGGCAGAAGGACAACGGCCAGTTCATTCCTCATCCGGCGACCTGGCTCAATCAAGCCCGCTGGGAAGATGAAATAACACAAGACCAGCAGTCAAGCGAAATCGACAATGCTCTCGGCCCTGCACGCAATCCCACAATCCAGGAAGAAAAACTGCTCACCGAGCTTAGAAAGGAGCAGTAGTGGGCACGGCAACGGACGCAATTCGATATGACCGCTCGGCGTTAATTGATGAACTCAAGGCCGTTGGTGCTCAAATAAAAGGACCGATGGTTAAATGTCCGTTTCACGATGACAACACACCATCCGGCAGTATCTATCAGGGTAAAGATAAAGTCTGGCGTTTTAAGTGTCACGCAGCAAGTTGCAGCTTCTGCGGCGATATCTATGACATAAGGGCCAAAGCCACAGGTCAAAGTGTGGCTGATGTACTGAAGATTTCACGGCCATTGACAAGAGAATTACATCGGCCTGCTGAGCCGCGTGTATATGGCGATGTAGAGCAGATTGAATCGCAGTTGCCGGGCCGAATTGAAAGCCGGTTTTTCTATACGAACCCAGAGACCGGCAGACACGATCTGGTTGTTCTGCGAATTGTCGAAGGTGGTAAAAAGAGCTTCCGTCAACTGCACGCTGTAGGCAATGGTTATGTGATGGGTTCACCGCCCAAGCCGTGGCCGTTATACAACCGGACTCGGCTTATGAAGGCCGGTTTCGTCGTGGTTGTCGAAGGTGAAAAATGCGTTCACGCATTACAGCCTATAGGTGTGGTAGCTACTACAAGTCCAGCCGGTGCAGGCAAGGCTGAATTTGCCGACTGGACGCCGCTGGCCGGCAAGCTGGTTTATCTGTGGCCGGATAATGACATCACCGGCATAAACCACATGAAGCAGGTCGCTGGCCTGATTGAGAGGCTCGAACCAGCCCCCGAAATTTATTTCATCGAACCATCGGATTTGGATTTAGCCGAGAAGGCAGATGCGGTTGACTGGCTGAGCAAGTTTAATGGCAGCAGCAAAATGCTCAAGCAGGGTGCCCTTGTCAAGGTCTTTGACAGGGCAAAGCCGGTCGGCGCTTCACGGGATGTACAAAGCCTTATTGAAGATACCATCAGTGGCCGCCGCATCGCCGTCGAATGGCCGTGGAGAGTTGTCAGCAGACTTACCAAAGCGCTGCTGCCAGGTACGGTGACGCTGCTCTGTGGCGATCCCGGCTCGACCAAGTCTTTTTTTTTGTTAGAAGCACTGGCTTACTGGTACGAGCAAGGCATCAAGATAGCGGTCTTTGAACTTGAAGAAGACCGCGGCTATCACTTATACCGCACACTGGCACAAAGGCAGGAAAAAGGGGATTTGTTCAATCCTGACTGGGTGAAAGATAACCCGGAATTCTCGCGTAAAGCATTCTTTGAGCATCGTGAGTTTCTCAACGGTTTTGGCCGCTGCATATATCAAGCCCCGGATAAGCAGATTGACCTGGAATTTTTAGCCGGCTGGGTAGAGGACAGGGCCAAAGACGGCTGCCGCATTATCGCTGTTGATCCTGTAACCGCCGCTGCCAGCGTGGAAAGGCCGTGGGTTGCTGACTCGCAGTTTATGATGGCAGCAAAGGCTGCTATTCGTCAGCACGATACATCACTGATATTAGTTACACACCCCAGAAAGGGGCGCAAAACCGCTATAGGTCTGGATGAACTGGCAGGCGGCGCTGCCTATCAGCGGTTCAGCCAGACGGTAATGTGGCTTGAGAGGTTCAAGAAACTAAAGACGGTAATTATTGCCGGTGAACCTCGCTTTACCAGCCAAATTAACCGCTGCCTTCGCTTAATCAAAACCCGAAACGGTCAAGGTCACGGTCTGCGCCTGGGTTTTATCTTTCACGGCGAATCGCTGCGGTTCGCCGAGCAGGGTGTGATTGTTGAAGATGACTGATAGAAAAAAATACAACTGCAAGAATCATCCCGACAGGGTTGGTTTTGTTGATGTTGGTGAAGATGAAGAAAACAGATACCCGTGCAGGGAATGTTACGAGGCATTATGCAGGGAACGCGAATGTCGGTGCAAAAAAGGGAATGTAAACAATGCGGACGAGTGCTGACCCTAAATGAGAAAAACTTTCGCTATCACAAGGGCGCATATTCGAGACTCTGCCGCGTGTGTATTCGCAGGCAGGACAGAGGATATTACCAAAGAAAAATACGTCCGGCTCTGCAACAGAAGGCGGCATTGCGGCAGGGCCATATCGAGGAACTTACTCAGAAGTATGAAGGCATTTTTAAGAGACTGCGGCAGCTTGGTATCGACCCCGGCAATAACAAATACACAGCGGAGCAGATTGATGAGATTTTGAAGAATGGCAAAAAGGCTGTCCGAAAATTCGGTTATAGAGGGTGACTGCCTGCAAGTTATGGCGGACTGGCCCGATGACTGTGTGGATTTAATCCTCACAGACCCACCGTGGTTTGTCTCCAAACAGGTCAAAATCCACCGCTCACTCAATCCGCAGAAATACAAATACACCGGCAAAGATATCAATCTGGATTTTGGCAAGTGGGACCATTTTGAAAGTGAGCAAGTCTACTGGAACTACATTACAGAACGGTTCTCACAAATGGTACGAATACTGAAACCCAAAGGTCATCTGATTACCTTCTTCGACCAGAACCGCGCAGGCCACTTAATAGATTACCTGCGAAGCAAAAATATGCTGATGCGGCAGCATCTCTACTGGCTCAAGACCAACCCTGTGCCGCGCGCAAGGAAAGTTGACTTTATGGTTGCTCTTGAGCAGGCCGTCTGGTTTACCAAAGGTACAAAAAGCGGAGCAACCTTCAATTACCAGTTAGGCCAGCAGACCAACTACGTCAAGCACTGCATTGTCGGGCACACTACCAAAGCCGATGGTGACAGGATACATCCCACTCAAAAGCCAATCGGTGTGATGAAGGTATGGATAAATTACCTGACAAACAAAGATGAGCTTGTTGTTGACCCGTTCTGCGGCTCAGCGGCAACGTGTGTTGCTGCCTGGGAGTCGCACCGTAATTTCATCGGCATCGAAAACAAGTCTCAATACGCCGAAGCTGCACGTCGGCGAGTCAGAAAAATCACAGAAGAAAAGTATGCGTTATTTAACGAGGGGACAAAAAGATGAAAAGTACAAAGCCGCGTTGGAGTTGGATAACCAGCCTGCTGCTTATCTATCTGATAGCGTTCTGGGTTCTGGTTATCAAAACAATTTATTCACTTTTTTGGAAAGGGTAGAACAATGAAAGATGTACTGGAAAAACTGTGGGCTGCCATTCGGCACAATCAGGGGCTGGTTGTGGCTTTGATTTTGGCTGCGGCTCTGACGGTCTATGTGGTCGGCTGTGAGTCTCAGACAAAATCTATTATCGACCCAGCCAAGATGATCAACCGCGAAGAATTGAAGTACGAACTGGAGTCTGAGGTACAGCGTCTTGAGGCCGACATTGAGAAGGTCAAGTTTATGGCTGAGCAAAGAGGCAAGGATTTGGACAAACAGGATGAATTCAAAGCTGCTTTGGTCAATATCGGTTTGACTGTAGCTGAAGGTCAGACAGTTACACCTGTTGGACTGGCTACTACATTATTAGTCAGTCTCGGTCTGTTGGTCGATAACCGGCGTAAAGATGGCGTAATCGGCGGTCTGAAGACAAATAGCCAAGCTTAATTTTTTTGTTGACAGAATAGGACAACAATACATATAATAGTTTGACAATTTAATAAGGAAGTTCACTGAACTTCAAGCGTTTGGTCGAAAACCAGACACTTTTGACTCTGCGAACGCTTGCAGTCGGTGTCCGTGTTTTGCCTTTTGAGGCAAAAGCGGGCATCGCTGGCGTATCGCAGAGGGCCTGTCTGGTGCCTCGACCGATGTCGTTTAGCGATGCCTGTTTTTATTTGCGCATTTCTAAACGATGGTTCAAAAGTTTATACAGTAAGTCCATTAAGCCTCGGCGAGGCAGATGGTTGGTACGCGCCCGGTCCGATACTCACAGTCCCCCCATGTGAGTCAATATATTTACCGGGTTATACCGGCTTGGGGGCCGGGCAGTACCTTTTTGATGAAGATATTTTTTATTGACAAAGGGGCTGCAAAGGCTTACTGTATAGAAAGACAATTGAATATTGAAGTTCACTGAACTTTAGGCGTTTTGGTTGAAAACCCGACAATTTTCGATCTCACAAACGTTTGTAAGTCAGTGCTCGTTTGCCGGTTGGCAAAACGGGCACTGCTGGCGTATTGTGAGAGGGCCTGTCGGGTGCCTCAACCAATTACGACTCGGCGGTGCCCATTTTAATGCGCACAACTAAAACGCCATTTCAGGACTTAATTTAATGTGAAGGGTTCAAATAATGCTGAGAGTATTGTCCTGGTATATGCTTGAGCGGTTGGTAAGAATTCCCACGTGGTTGTTGGTGGATTTGCATACGACACTTATGGGCAAAGTTGAAGATGCACTGAATAAAGATGGCTGGAAAATATAAAAATCCTCGGCGAAGGATCGCTGCCCGGTCTGACGGTTCGGGGTACCCCCTTGTGAACTGGTGCGTTATCCACTTGAGGCCGGGCAGAACCTTTTTGTACGAAATTGTTGTATTATTTTTGGGTTTTTGAAAAATGTTTGCAGGAAATTTGAAATTTGGAATCAACATTTGGCTTGCCAGAAACGTCATAATAAGTAGAGGAGGGGTCTGCGCAGAAACAGCCTTCTTCTTTTGTTTGTTAAGTTTAGGATTTCTATGTGATTATGACTTGTTTTTAGATTGTATTACCGCCGTTTAAGTGGTATAATTGTGGATACCACCTGGCGGGGAAAGGGGTGGTCGATGAAACAAGAAGATTGATAGGTTTATAATGAATTTGAAACACGTTTAGGGGAATAAGAGATGATAAGAAAAGTACTTAAAATTATGTTATTGCTGCTTTTGATGCCGATGCTGTGTCGTGCTACAAGTTTGACCTTTACCGAGGATGGAACTATTACCAGTGGGACTTATGACGATGTAACAATAATGGATACAGCAACTGTAGGGATGAGTGGTGGTGATGTCAGCCGTATGTATGTTCAAAATTTGGGCATCTTGAACTATTCTGGTGGTACCATAGGTCAAACAGAATTAAGGGATGCAGCGAAGTTGAATCTTGAAGGCGCTTCGCTTACAGGATTGAAACTTTTTAACTCAAATATATTCAATCTTAATAGTGGGACGTTTGACGGAACATTTGAGATGTACGAATACTCTGAAATAAATGTGAATGGCGGACAAGTAGTTAATGCCGATCTACAATCATACAATTTTGGCATAACTGATATTTATGCCGGGGATGTGACTTGGGAAGGTGTTGATCTTTATCAACATTCCGTCTTGAATATTTACGGAGGAGATGTACTTTTCAATGACGGTTTTTGGCTTGATGATGATGCCGGGATAAATGTTTTCTATTCCAGTATTATCCGTCTTAAACCAGAAGACCCGTATAGTGAAATTATTGGTTATAATCTGCGGGACGGCGGTGAATTTATGCTGGATCAGTTTGCTCAGTCAGAAATCGACCAAATCAATTTTGTACCGGAACCAACGACACTTTTGTTGTTGGGCTTAGGAGGACTTCTTCTACGAAAGAGGAAGTAAGAGAAAAACAATAACCATTTTTTAAGGAGTGAAAAATGCAACTCGGAAAGAAATCTATATGGGGGATTTTTTTGTTGTTTGCGATTTGTTCTATCAGCTATGCAACTCCACCTTCAAACAGCACTATGCAGCTTACATGCCCCTACTGGTATGGCACATTTGATGCCGCTGGATTTTCTGATGCGATGTATTGGGGAAATTCGCCTTATCATCCGCACGGATA
>JAFGCD010000095.1 GCA_016932835.1 Sedimentisphaerales bacterium | reverse complement strand
TCTCCGTCGGCATCGTCCGACCCTCGCATAACCACATGGCAAAGGGTAATACCATCCGCAACAACGTCTTTCTCAGCGACACCGACCTGCACATAACCTTTGCCAGATCCTCCGGCTATATCTTCGAGCGAAACGTACTCCTCGCCGCAGAGCGGATACTGATAGACAGCCCCGACCGAATGGCCGCCCGCAACAACAACTGCTTCTTCAGCCGGACCGGCAAGATCGAGGCCAACAACCTCAACGACTACGCCAGTACCGGCGTCTCAAAAATGCAGCCAGGCCCCGGCGATAAGTTCGAGGACCCGAAGATAATCGAATTCGACACAGGAGCCGTCGTCTTTGCCCCGGATTCGCCGATCCGCGACCTGGGCATAAAACCCATAAACGTCAGCGACGCAGGCCCGCGACCCTGAATAAGATTCAATACGGCGCAATCCGCCCCAACTTTCGGCCTTGACACCGCCGCAGCCCCCTGCTAAAACCGGAAGCGTCTCAAGTCTGAACAAAACTCTATTGAAAGGGTTGGGCTATGGCAAAAAAGGATACACCCCAAGATGAAGCGGAAACCAGCGCAACCGAAAAGCACGCCGAGTCTCCGCCTCAGCCGCAGCAGGTGACCAAAGACGCCCGCCGCTGGGCAATGTTCTGCCACCTCGCAGGACTGGCATGGTTGATGCCCTGGCTGCTGCCCGTCATCGGAGGCGTCGTCGGCTCTTTGATTGTCTGGCAGGTAAAGAAAGACGACGACCCCTTCACTGACGAGGCAGGCAGGCGGGCGTTCAACTTCCAGATCTCAATGCTGATATACTCAGTCGGCCTGGCTATTACGGTCGTCGGCATCCTGTTGATTCCCGTTGTCGCTGTTCTCGATATCGTCTTCACCATCATCGCCGCAGTCAGGGCCGCCGACGGCAAGAGCTACAGGTACCCGCTGACCATCGAGTTCATGAAGTGAGCCTGCGAACGGGCCATCGACGCCAAAAACCGTTAATTGATGAATCATCGACAAGATAAGGAGGAATCCCTCTGATGATCGCACGAATGAATCGACGCGAATTCATCGCCCTTGCCGGAGCAGGCGCCGTTTCGCTCGGCATATCAGGATGCGCCGCCCCGAACCGCACCGGCGCAGAAAACAAGCCTGCGAACAAGCCAAATTTTGTCGTCATCTTCTGCGACGACCTCGGCTACGGTGACCTGGGCGTTTACGGCCACCCCACCATTCGAACCCCGAATATCGACGCCATGGCGGCCCAGGGGCAAAAGTGGACCAACTTCTACGCCGCAGCAAGCGTATGCACCCCCAGCCGCGCCGGCCTGCTGACCGGAAGACTGCCAATACGCAGCGGAATGTGCAGCAGCAGCCGAAGGGTCCTCTTCCCCGACTCCGCCGGCGGACTGCCCGAAACCGAAGTCACCATCGCCCAGGCCCTCAAACCACGGGGCTACGCAACCGGATGCATCGGCAAGTGGCATCTCGGCCATCTCCCGCAATACCTGCCGACTCGCCGCGGCTTCGACAGCTATTTCGGAATCCCGTACAGCAACGACATGAAGCCGACCCCGTTGATGCAGGATGAAAAAACAATCGAAGAGCCCGCAGACCAGACCACCCTGACCAAACGATACACCGAAAACGCGATAGCATTCATCGAGAAGAATAAGAAAAAACCATTCTTCCTGTATTTCGCGCACACATTCCCTCACGTCCCCCTTTTCGCATCGAAGGACTTCAAGGGAAAGAGCATCAGGGGTATCTATGGCGACGCCGTCGAAGAACTCGATTGGAGCGTCGGACAGATACTCGAAACCCTCCGCCGCCGCAACCTTGCAGAAAATACCCTCGTCCTCTTCACAAGTGACAACGGCCCCTGGCTTACCCAGCACTTAAACGGCGGCTCAGCCGGCCTGCTCCGGGAAGGCAAGGGCTGCACCTTCGACGGCGGAATGCGAGAGCCCTTTATCGCATGGTGGCCCGGCAGGATCGAGCCCGGCCAAACCATCCGCGATATGGGCAGCACGCTCGACTTCCTCCCGACAATATTATCGCTCGCCGGCGCACAATTGCCCACCCAAAACGTACTCGACGGCCTCGACATCTCCCCGGCCCTGCTTGGAACAGGGCCAAGCCCCAGAAAGGTAATGTTCTTCTACCGCGGCGCAAAACTCTACGCCGTCCGAAAAGGCTGGTACAAAGCACACTACATTACAAAGCCCGCCTATGGCCCGGGCAACGAAAAAGAACACGACCCGCCCGCCCTCTACCACCTGGGCCGCGACCCTTCCGAACAATACAACGTCGCAGACAAACATTCCGACATAATCGCAGATATTCGCAAAGAAGTCGCTCTGCACCTGGCGAACCTGACCCCCGGAAAAGACCAGTTAGCCCAGCGTATCCCCAAAAAGAAATAGAAGCCATTGCGAAGGAGCCGCCGCCATGAACACCTCAATCAGTCGCCGCAAGTTTCTGCAACGATTGGGCTTCGGTGCAGCCGTGCTTGGCATTGGAAAAAGCCTTCCGGCAGTTTCACGGCTTCCGCGCACAAACGACCGGCCCAACATCGTCTTGATAATGGCGGACGACCTGGGCTATGAGTGTCTCGGATGCTACGGCGGCAAATCTTACAAAACGCCCGTCCTGGACAGCCTCGCTGCCGCCGGCGTCCGCTTCGAGCACTGCTACTCCCAGCCGCTCTGCACCCCCTCTCGCGTCAAGATCATGACCGGTAAATCCAACGCCGGAAACTACACCCGCTTCGGCGCATTGAACCCCGCGGAAAAGACCTTCGGCCATCTCATGCAGCAGGCCGGCTACGCCACTTGTATAGTCGGAAAATGGCAACTGGCCGCACGCGACGGCGGCAAGGGAACATACCCCGCCCAGGCGGGATTCGACGAGCACTGCCTCTGGCAGACAGACGACCGAGGCTCACGCTATCGAAACCCGATCATCGTCGAGAACGGCAGGAAACGACAGGACCTCCGGGACAAATACGGACCCGATGTCTTCTGCGAATACGCCGTCGATTTCATACAACGAAAGAAGGATAATCCCTTCTTCCTCTGGTTCCCGATGACACTGACCCACGCGCCCTTCGAGCCGACACCCGACACGGAAGAATGGAAAAAAAGCGTCGGCAAAGCCAATAAGAAGCACTTCGCAGACATGGTCGCCTATATGGATAAGATCATAGGCCGAATCCTCGCAAAGCTCGATCAACTGTCTTTGCGCGAGAATACACTTATCATCTTTACCGGCGATAACGGCACGCCGCGGGCAATCAGTTCAAAAATGAAGGATGGCTCCGTAATCCAGGGAGGCAAGGGCCTGACAACCGATGCAGGAACCCATGTCCCTCTCATCGCAAACTGGATCGGCAAAACCCCGCCGGGCAAGGTATGCTCCGACCTCGTCGATTTCAGCGACATCCTTCCGACCATCGCCGAGGCGGCGGACGCCTCGATAGACTGGAAAATCGACGGACGGACTTTCCTCCCTCAAATCCTCGGCAAACCGGGCCGCCCGCGACAGTGGATATACACCTGGTATCGCAGAGACCCGGGCACGACATTATATCGCTTCGCACGGGACAAAAGGTGGAAACTCTACGACGCCGGCAGGCACGAACGTGCCGGCAAGCTCTTCGATTTATCGACCGATGTACTTGAGAAAAACCCTATCGACCCTGCACAGGCGGGCAAAGAAGCCGCCGCCGCCATGAAAAAACTTCGCGCAGCCCTGAATTCAATGGCCGCCGGATAACCAGGAATTAAATCTGCTGATTGGAAACCGAATCAGCCTGTCCTGCAATGGAGAGTCTTAACTATGACTGAAAACTACTCGACACGCCGCGGCTTTCTCAAGATGCTCGGACTCGGCGCCGCGACGCTGGCCGTCCCGGGATGCATAGCCGCTTCCAGGCAATCGGCGAAAAACACAAAGCAGCCGAACATAGTCCTCATCATGGCAGACGATATGGGCTTCTCCGATATAGGCTGCTACGGCGGCGAAATCCACACCCCAAACCTAAACAACCTCGCCGCCGCCGGCCTGAGATTCACCCAGTTCTACAACACCGCCCGATGCTGTCCCACAAGGGCCTCACTGATGTCCGGCCTATATCAGCACCAGGCAGGCGTCGGACACATGATGGGCGACTACGGCTACGACGGCTACCGCGGAGAACTCAGCAAAAACTGCGTCACTATCGCCGAGGCCCTCAAGCCCGCAGGCTATCGAACCTATATGAGCGGAAAGTGGCACCTCACAAAACGAACCCGCCAGAATGAATCCAAGGAAAACTGGCCCCGCCAGAGAGGATTCGACCGTTTCTTCGGCACAATTCACGGCGCCGGCAGCTTCTACGACCCCAACTCCCTAACCCGTGACAATACCCAGATACCCCCCGGCAAGGATTTCTACTACACCGACGCCATAAGTGACAACGCCGTAAAATTCATCTCCGACCACAACACCGAACACCCCGGCAAACCCTTCTTCATGTACGTCGCTTTCACCGCCCCCCACTGGCCCATGCACGCAAAGCCGGAAGATATCGCCAAGTACAAAGGCCGATACGCCGCAGGCTGGGACGCCCTGCGCGAACAGCGCCATAAGAGAATGATCGACTTGAAAATCGTCGATGCCGAATGGAAACTCACCCCGCGAGACCAGGCCGTTCCGCCCTGGACCGAAGCTAAGAACAAAAAGTGGTTCCAGCGAAGAATGGAAGTATATGCCGCAATGGTGGACTGCCTCGACCAGGGAGTAGGCCGCATCGTCGCCGAACTTGCCAGAACCGCCGACCTCGACAATACCCTGATCTTCTTCCTCGCCGACAACGGCGGCTGCGCAGAGGAATACGGCAGCCGGGGACCCGTAAAACCCGACCCGTCAAAGCCCGTTGTCCTCAAACCCATGGACCCCAACGAGCTCCAGACGAGAATGCAGCCCACAGTCACGCGCGACGGACGCCCCGTACGAACAGGCCGCGGCCTAATGCCAGGCCCCGCAGATACCTACATAGCATACGGCAAACCATGGGCAAACGTATCTAACACCCCGTTCCGCCTCTACAAGCACTGGGTCCACGAGGGAGGAATATCCACCCCCCTGATCGTACACTGGCCTGCCCGCATAAAAACCAGAGGCCAACTGCGAAAACAACCCGGACACCTCATCGATATCATGGCGACCTGCCTCGACGTCGCCGGCGCCGAATACCCCGCCGAGTATAAGGGCAACAAGATTACCCCAGCCGAGGGCAGAAGCCTGACGCCCGCCTTCGACAATAAACAGATCGAGCGGCAAGCCATCTACTGGGAGCACGAGGGAAACCGCGCTGTCCGAAAGGGAAAATGGAAACTCGTCTCGAAGCACCCCGACAAGTGGGAGCTTTACGACCTCGAAGCGGACCGCACGGAACTGAACAACCTGGCCGATGCGAACCCGCAGAAAGTCGCTGAATTGAAGCAAACGTGGCAGGCCTGGGCCGACAGGGCCGGCGTAAGACCCTGGCCCGTAAAGAAGCCTCAGTAAAAAATGACCGCCCGATGACGCCGGAAACGCAAGCCGACCGCATCGTTCTTGCAAACCCCGCCCCTCGCTGCTATCATTACCAAAATGGCGGCGAAACAGAACAAACAAAAGACTACACCCTCGGTAGTCAACAAAAAGGCCTACCACAACTTCGAGTTCGTCGAGAAAATCGAGGCCGGACTCGAACTGCTCGGAACCGAGGTAAAGTCCCTGCGCGCAGGCCAGGCCGACCTCAGCGGTTCGTACGCCAGAATCAACCGCGCAGAATGCTGGCTCGTCGGAGCATCGATAAGCCAGTACCCCCAGGCCTCGATCTCCAATCACGAGCCGCTCAGAAAAAGAAAACTCCTGCTCCACAAGGCGCAAATCCGCAAAATAACAACAAAACTCGAACAGCGGGGTTTTACCCTCGTCCCGCTCAGGATATACTTCAATGATCGCGGACTGGCGAAAATCGAACTCGCCCTCGCACGCGGCAAAAGACAATACGACAAGAGAAAGACAATATCCGAACGCGACCAGAAGCGAGACCTGGATAGAACCATGAAAAAGTATCGCAAGTGACCTGAAACAAGAATATTTGCAAAGGTGTGTGAAATATGGCTAAGGAAGAAGAAAAGAAAATCATCGTCGATGAAGACTGGAAGACCGAGGCTCAGAGGGAAAAGGAGATCCTCGCTGCCCAGGAACAGGCCGAGAAAGCGGCTGAGGCCAAAGCCGAGCAAAAAAAACGCGACCGAGGCCCCATCCCCCCCGGCAACTTCGCCGCACTGGTCAGCACCCTCGCCACCCAGGCAGTCTATTCCATGGGACTGATGCCCGTCCCAGGACAGGAAAACCCCGAACCCGACCTCGAAATCGCCAGGTTCAATATCGACATGCTCGCCACCCTCCGGGAAAAGAGCAAGGGAAACCTCACCGAAGAGGAAGAGAAAGTCCTCAAGAATACGCTCAGCGAGCTTCAAATGACGTTCGTCAAACTCGCAGACATGATCGAGAAAAAGACCGAAGACAAAGCTCAATAGACAAACTCAAATTTCGTCGTCACGAGGGCAAATCGCCTTGGCCAATATATTAGACAAGATAATCGCAGACAAGCGTATCGAAGTTCGGCAGCGCAGCCAGCGCACGAGCATCGATAAGTTCAAAGCCAAAATCGCAGACCTGCCCAGATGCCGCAACTTCTACAAGGCTGTCACAAAGCCGAACCCCCGCCGAATCAACATTATCGCCGAAGTGAAAAAGGCCTCCCCCTCTGCAGGCCTCATCCGAGAAGATTTCGACCCCGTCGGAATCGCCCAGATTTACCAGAGATGCGGCGCCGACGCCATAAGCTGCCTCACCGATGAAAAGTATTTCCAGGGCCGCCTCGAATATATCGACCAGATCAAGCAGGTTGTCGATCTGCCCGTCCTGCGAAAAGACTTCATCGTCGATATCTGGCAGGTCTATGAAGCGCGGGCCGCAGGCGCCGACGCAATACTGCTGATAGCAGACGCCCTCAAGCCCGCAGAACTCATGGACCTGATGATCGCCGCCGCCGAACTGACCATGACGGTCCTGCTCGAAGTCCACGACGCCGCGGTCCTGATGAACGTCCGCAGCCTCGTCGGCTTCCCCAAAAAGGGCAACAGCGTCATCGGAATAAACAACCGCGACCTGACAACGATGAGCGTCGATATCAACACCACCGCAAGGCTCGCCCAACTGCTGGAAAACACCGACGAGCTCGTCGCCGAGAGCGGAATAAAGACCCGTGCCGACGTCGAAAAACTGATACGCATCGGTGTCCGCGCCGTCCTCATAGGCCAGACACTCTGCGAACACGAAGACATAGCTGAAAAATTCAAAGAACTCTTCGACTGACAATCACCCCGTTCGTTGACTCAATTCACGTATTCTTCTGACCCTTTTGAATTTTCGCCCAGGCGTCCCGCAGCGTCACCGTCCTATTGAATACCGGTTTGCCGGCCCTGCTGCCGGCATCCGCGCAGAAGTAGCCCAGCCTCTCGAACTGGAACCGATCCAGCGGCTCGGCCCCGGCCAGCGAAGGCTCGAGATGCGCCGTTACCGTCTCCAGCGAATCCGGATTGATATTCGCCGTGAAGTCTTCCCCCTCGCCTGCCTCATCCGGATTTTCTTTCGTGAAGAGACTCTCGTACAGCCGAACCTCCGCTTCCACCGCGTCCGCCGCCGATACCCAGTGCAGCGTCGCCTTTACCTTCCTGCCGTCCGGCGCATCCCCGCCCCTCGTCGCCGGGTCGTACGTGCAGTGAAGCTCGACTATATTGCCGGCTTCGTCTTTAACCACATCCGTGCAGGTGACAAAGTACGCGTACCGCAGCCGGACCTCCCGCCCCGGCGCCAGCCGGAAGAACTTCTTCGGCGGCTCCTCCATGAAGTCCTCCTGCTCGATATAAAGCTCCCGCGAAAAAGGAACCTTCCGCGTCCCAGCCTGCGGGTCCTCCGGATTGTTCACCGCCTCAAGCTCCTCGCTCTGCCCCTCCGGGTAGTTGTCGATTACAACCTTCAAGGGCCGCAGCACCGCCATGACGCGCCGCGACGTCTTGTTCAAATCTTCGCGAAGGCAATGTTCCAGCAGCGCCATATCCACCGTGCTGTTGAACTTGTTCACTCCGATCCGCCTGCAGAACTCCCGAATCGCCTCAGGCGAATACCCACGCCTCCGCATCCCGCTGACAGTCGGCATTCGAGGATCGTCCCACCCCTCGACATATCCTTCCTGCACAAGACGAAGCAGCTTTCGCTTGCTCATAACAGTATAGGTCAGGTTAAGCCTCGCAAATTCTATCTGCTGCGGATGATACGCGCCAAGCTCGTCTAAAAACCAGTCGTACAAAGGCCGATGGTTTTCGAATTCCAGCGTGCATATCGAATGAGTTATTTTCTCCACCGAATCCTCAAGCCCGTGCGCCCAGTCGTACATCGGATATATGCACCACTTATCGCCCGTGCGGTGGTGCTCGGCGTGCACTATCCGGTACATCACCGGGTCGCGCATGTTCAGGTTCGGATGCGCCATGTCGATCTTCGCTCGCAGTGTCCGCGAGCCGTCCGGAAATTCGCCTTTTCGCATCTTCTCGAAGAGGTCCAGATTCTCCTCGACGCTGCGATTGCGGTCCGGCCCGTCCCTGCCAGGCTCGGTCAGCGTCCCCCGATACTCCCTGATCTGCTCCGCCGTCAAATCGCACACATAGGCCTTGCCCGCCTTGATAAGCTGGACGGCATACTCATACATCTGCTCGAAATAATCCGACCCGTAGTAAAGGTGCTCGCCCCAGTCCCAGCCCAGCCAGCGAACGTCCTCGATAATCGAGTTGACGTACTCCTGCTCTTCCTTCTCCGGATTCGTATCGTCGAAACGCAGGTGACAGACCCCGCCGAACTCCGCCGCAATCCCGAAATTCAGGCATATACTCTTCGCGTGGCCGATATGCAGATACCCGTTAGGCTCCGGAGGAAACCGCGTGACAACCCGCCCGTCCCATTTATTGCTCTTCGAATCCGCCGCGACTATCGCCCGGACAAAATCCAGATTCACCTGTGAACCGTCTTCCTGCATCGAAAAACCACCTTCAATACACTTAACTTAGTCTTGCCTCAATCTACCATATCCCTCGCCGCCTGTCGAGCTTGCCCTTCCCGCCCGAAAACAAAACCGAATCGGCCCCGATAACCCTTGGCTTCGAATCCCATAACAGCTATAATCACCGCCTCTACAAAACGCCGAAGTTAAGCAAGGAGCAACCGAATGAGTGTCGTATCGTCAATTGGCAATACTCCGATGGTGGAGCTGAAAAGGCTCAAAACGAAACCCAATGTCCGTATCTTCGCAAAACTCGAAGGCAACAATCCGGGCGGCTCCATCAAGGACCGCCCGGCCCTCTACATGATAGAAAAGGCCGAGCAATCCGGAGAGCTAACCACCGACAAGACCATCCTCGAACCCACATCCGGAAATACCGGAATAGCACTGGCAATGATCGGCGCCTCCAAAGGATACAAAGTCAAGCTGACACTGCCCGAATGCGTCAGCACCGAACGCCGCCATATCCTCGAAGCATACGGCGCCGAAGTAGTCCTAACCCCCGCCAGGGAAGGAACCGACGGCGCGATAAAAGAAGCACACAAGCTCCTTGAAGAAGACCCCGACAAGTATTTCCTGCCCAACCAGTTCGTCAATCCCAACAACCCCCTCTCCCATTATGAAACAACCGGCCCCGAAATATACCGGCAGACAAACGGACAAATCGACGTCTTCGTAACAGGGATGGGAACAACCGGAACGCTGATGGGCATCTCAAAATACCTCAAGGAAAACTCCGCAAACACCAGAATCGTCGGCGTCGAACCCACCCCAGGCCACACTATCCAGGGCCTCAAGAATATGACCGAGGCAATCGTACCCGAAATCTACGCCGAATCCGAACTCGATGATATAATAGCAATGGAAGATGAGGAGGCATTCGACACCGCACGAAGGCTCGCCGTCGAGGAGGGAATCTTCGCCGGAATCTCCAGCGGAGCCGCCGTCGCCGGAGCATTGCGGATCGCAGCCGAGATAAAAGCCGGAACCATCGTAACCATAATCGCCGACCGCGGCGACAGATACCTCAGCACTATGCTCTTTCGCTCGGTCTGCGCAAAGTGCCCCCCATAGCCGCAATGCAGCAATCCCAACAGAAGCTGCTCCACCCAACTGCTCTGAACCTGAAATAGCGATATACAGCAGTCTGCCTCATCCAAAGGCCCATTTCACCAACCCTGAATGCCTCGGACGAAGAGGCCGAAAAGTCGTAATATAGCTTGACAAATGTCCTTTGACGCAGAATAATGCGGCTGTGCGCCCTTAATGAAGGGCCTTCTTTTGTATTATACCTGCGAAAGGACTATGATCATGAAAATGCGTTCTATCAAAACACTGATATTGCTTGCGCTGCTATGTGCGCTTCTGAACCTGACAGGCTGCAAGCCCAAGAAGAAGACCGTCCCAGACCAGAACAAGCCCGACGT
The DNA here is from genome assembly GCA_016932835.1 of Sedimentisphaerales bacterium. Classification (GTDB taxonomy): domain Bacteria; phylum Planctomycetota; class Phycisphaerae; order Sedimentisphaerales; family Anaerobacaceae; genus JAFGCD01. Next base: position 15,293 of record JAFGCD010000095.1, on the reverse strand, counting down.
GCCGCCGGTTAAAACCGATGCGAACGCCCTCAAAACCGATGTAACGCCCGTTACCCCGAAAACGGACGACCGCAACCCGGCAGACGCTGTCCTGGTAACGGTCAACGGATTCCAAATCACCCAGAGCCAATTGGACACCCTCATTAAGCCGCACCTCGAACGACTCATCGCCCAGGCCTCCAAGCTCCCCCCGGCCTTCCTCGAACAGCAGAAAAAACTCCTCGTCGAGCAGGCCCTCCAGGAGATGATCAAGATGCAGTTGCTCAATGAGAAGGTCGAAGAAGCGGGCATAACCATCACCGAAAAGGATGTCACCGACGAGATCATGAAAGTCGCATCGCAGCAGAATCCGCCGGCGACTCTGGAGGAATTCCAGAAGAAAATGGAGGATTACGGCTACGATTTCGAGGTGCTAAAGAGCCAGATAAAAACCATGCTCGGCCATCAGAAACTTATCGCCCAGAAGTACCCGGATGAAGCCAAGGTCACCGACGAAGACCTAAAGGCCTTCTACGAAAAAAACAAAGCCAGGTTCGAAACCCCCGAACAGGTCAGAGCCAGCCATATCCTGATAAAGACCGAACTGACCGACCCGAATTCGGACCCGAATGAAGTTAAGGCCGCAGCTAAAGCAAAAGCCGAAGACCTCCTCAAGCAACTCAACGAAGGAGCCGACTTCGCAACCTTGGCCAAAACCCACTCCGACTGCCCCTCGGCGCCGCGAGGCGGAGACCTCGGACTCTTCCCCAAAGGCCAGATGGTGCCGGCCTTTGAAAAGGCCGCATTTGAACTCGAAGTCGGGAAGATCAGTGATATCGTGGAAACAAAATTCGGATACCATATTATAAAGGTCACCGAACACAAAGAGGCTGACTCGACTTCGTTTGAAGAGGCCAAAGCAGGACTTATGAACGAGGTGACTCAGACAAAAGCACGCACTCTGGCTGAAAGGTTAATCGAAACACTGAAAAAAGACGCCAAAATCGTCTATGCACCGGGCATGGAGCCTAAGCCCGCCGCTGCGCCCGCATTGCCCGGAGCCGCCGTCCCAGGTGGCCAGTAAAGAATCGCAGACGGCCAAACCTGTAATACGAACCAAAACGGGAGATTCACAAAAGTGAATCTCCCGTTTTTCATCCTCTTATATCCCAGAACGGAGCAGCCCGGCAATCGACTCATTTCAACAGACTGCCGGGGTCGAGATTGGCCGATTCTATATCCTTGAAGTAGTCCGCAGTGCCGACTTTCAATTCCACCGTCGCTTCATAGTCGCAGACAATAATACCCTTGGGGTGCATCTGAAGGGCACTGATTGTCCACATATGATTGACGCTGCCTTCGATCGCCTGCTGCAGCGCCCGCGCTTTGTTGTGACCGTTGACAATGATGACGACTTCCTCGGCATCCATAACCGTCCCAACACCCACAGTCAACGCCGTCTTCGGAACTTTGTTGACGTCGCCGTCGAAGAATCGTGAATTGGCCACTATCGTATCATACGTCAGTGTCTTGACGCGCGTGCGAGAAGCCAGAGATGAACCCGGCTCGTTGAAAGCGATATGCCCGTCCGGGCCTATGCCGCCGAGAAAGAGTTTAATGCCGCCGAGGTCGCGCATTTTCTTTTCGTAGCCGGCGCACTCGGCAGCGAGATCCGGCGCGTTGCCGTTAAGGATATTGACATTCTCCTCTGGAATATCCACATGGCTGAAAAGATGCTTCCACATAAACGAATAGTAGCTCTCCGGATGGTCCTTGGGCAAGTTCACATATTCGTCCATATTGAACGTAATAACATTCTTGAACGACACCTTGCCAGCCTTGCATTGCGCGACCATCTCCCTGTAGGCCCCAACGGGCGACGAGCCTGTAGGCAATCCAAGAACAAAGGGTTTCTCTGCAGTGGGACCGAATTCGTTTATCCTCTTGATTATGTAGTTGGCAGTCCATTTCGCTGCTGTCCCGTAGTCCGGCTCAATTATTACTCTCATTATCTGGGTCTCCTGTTAGAAATGTTCACATTTTCGCCTCTGCCGCACACAGTTGCACAATACGCTTAAACGCCCGGGCATATGGAATCGCCCTATGCGCTTCTATCCTGCCATGTCCGCCGGGCCTCAGGTCCGAATCTCCCCGATCCTGGCGATTAACTCGTCACCGAGCTTCATCTTCCGGGATATATGTTCTTCTATCTCGCGCACGAAGCTGTTTGCTTCGAACGTACCCCTGACCTGCTGGAAATCCGCCTCCCTGTCACCCTCATCGCCGTCAACACCGAACCCGATTTGAGCCGTCGGCACGAATTCCTTCTTGGTGTCCATATAGAGCATCCGATCGAGTTGGGTGACCGCCGACTTCCACCTCCCCACCAGTTCTGCTATGTCTTCCGGCACAACCGCGTCGATAGCCTTGCCCATCCTTTCCTGCAATATGGTCGCAACCCAGGTCCATTCATACTCCTGGTAATCCTCGTGTATCGCCCGAAAAGACTCGGCAACCCCCTCCAGCGTGTTGACCCGGCCGTTCTCGATATCGCCCAGCAGCTTCTCAATGATTTCCTCCGGAGCAAAAAGACCCGCCAGGTCCAGCCACCTGCCCGACCCTGCCTCAGTGCGAGGCATCAACGACGAACGAAGCTCATCGACGTTGCCGAACTCGGCGCCCTCCAGTCGCTTGATCAGGCAATTACCTAAGAACTTGACGGTGCCTATTTCGTAAAGCTTCAGACCTCTCTCCAAAGATGAACTCTTGATCTTGACGTTATTGAACGTGTAATACTCCGTAGTCCCGCCGGACGTGTTCTTGAGACTCTCAAGCACCCCGCTGCCGTTGAGCATCTTCTGAACCGTATAAGGACTCAGCAGCTTGAAGTTTATGTAGTCCAGCTTGTCGGGATCCTTGCGCTTGTCACGCTTGGGCCATTTCCTCGCATCTCGGACCGTACCTACGCTGCGAAGGTTAACCCCAGGCGCCAGCATACTCTCGTCTTCGTGCTCGATAAGATAGGAAAAAGGCAAATCGGAGATGTCCGAATTCCTGTAGTGTCTGCCCATGACGACCGTAAACGGCCCGACCTTTGCAGGCCACAGCATATAGGAATCGCTCGCCGTCTTAGAACCACGCTCTACGATACCCTGGTGCGTCGGGCCAAGCTTATACATGTGGTTACTCTGGTTGGTCCCGCTGCCGGCGTTGAGAAACGAAAAAAGACCCGCGATAAGCAGTGTGGACTTGTGATGTGTCACCGTATAGGGACCCGCAAATATCGCGCAGGCCTCGCCGTGATACCCGCCGCAGTTGGCGAAGAATACTGAGTTCTCCGCAGAATACTGCTTGGCCAGTTCCACCCCCTGCCCTATGAAGCATTCCGATACTATCGCGCCGTCCGTTATCCGGGAGCCGCTGCAAACGATGAAATCTTTGGCATGAACACCGGAACCGATATACACCGGATCCTCGGCACAACTGTTGATCGAACCGTTCTCGAGCCGGTTGACACCCTCGATTACCGCCGCAGGGCCGATTTTAACATCTCTGATAACCCGGCAGTTGAGCAGTCTGGCCCCGGCTGCGACCACCCCCATCGACGAAGTGACCGAAGCAGTGTACTCCGAGATCATCTCCCGAAGACGCTCAATCACTCGCGGATGATGCCGGTAAAGAGCGAGCATATAAGCCATATGGGCCGAAAGACGGTCGTAAATCGGTACTTCCCTGCCGCCGGCTTCGTTGATTACCGCAACTTCCGTCCCGTTGCCGAACGAACTCTCGCCATCGACCGCAAGCATGTCCACATTCTCGATTACCACGTCATCCTCAATAACGTAATTGGCTACGCAGTTCCTGACCTGGGCGATATAGGCATTGTTGCCTATCGTACAGTTGTGGATCGTCGCGTTGCTGATGCCGGCCGGTTTCTCAACTCCGCCCAAAAAGGATACCCGTTTATCGAATACGCCAAGTCGCACACATCCGCTGAAATGCACCGCTCGAACCGTTTCTGCGTCAAACCCTTCGGCAACCTCGACCTGCGACCAGTCCGAACAACTGCAACCCTGAGCAACGAGTCGCTCTATTTCCTCGACCGATAACGCGCGGGTATCAAAATGACCCTGGCTTCCTTCGCTATCCAAACGCAGTTCCGACGTCATGTCCGTACCTCGCTTCCGGCATCAAAACCATTGACTAAACAGCCCGCCCCGACAACGACTTCAAACCGCCGAAACAAGACTGCAAACTCCATTACGACAATATATCGGCTCGCGTCCCATAAAGCAATGAATTTGTAACAGGCAATCTGTGAGAACACCAAATCCGACACCCGCAAAAACCGTTGCGACGCCGAGAAATCTCCAAACCCCTCTCTGCCGCCAAAACATAAGCAAGAGCCTCTTTCCTCCAAGCCCGAATCACCCAAAAAATTCCCGCCAAAATTTGCAGTAACATGTTGATACGTGCCGATGTGTACAATGGAATCGTAGTGTTTTCTCTACAACGCAGTTCATGCGTACTCGTTTTGAGAATGACCAAGGCAGGGCTATGTCGAATCAGCCAAGAGTAGTAAAGGTGCTTGCAGCACTGCTTGTCTCTATGACAGGCGGCGCAATACTGCTCATGGCCTTCAGCGGCAAACCGCCTGTCGCAGGACCGTTCAGCCTCGCAAGTTATATAGGCCTCGACCCAATTGCCAAAGCAGTTGCCTCAAAGGCGGCACAGCAGCCCGATAGATGGAGAACTGTCGAGGTTTACTTCAGCGGAACCAGAGCCGGCAATATCGAGCAACTGGCCTCGTTATACGGCATCGGAGACGCCGAAGACCTCAACTGCCACTTTGTAGTCTGTAACGGAGCAGGCGCCGACGACGGCCAGGTAATGCCTACCCAGAAATGGCAAAGACAGTGGTCTATAATACCGAACCGGGCATGGAACGGCGAAAGCCAGACCATACGCATCTGCGTCATCGCCAACGGTGCCGATTCTCTGCCGACCGAATATCAGATCAAAAGGGTCTATGCCCTCATCGACAAGCTGTGCCAGAAATTCCACATCAATCCAAACTCGATTAGCTACCCGGAAAAGTGGTAGCAGTCAAACTCTCTCTTTCTCTCCAGCGATTCATCTTCGCCGGATCTGCGCGCATCGGGCTCAGCGTCAAAAAAAACTGGATGCACAAGGCCTGCCGTGCGCATCCAGTTACTCCCAAAAGCGATCTGATAAGACTGCCTCTTCAGAAAATTAGTTGATTGCTTATACTCGTTCCTTTTGTGCCGTGTGTATCCTATGGCTAAGCAGCCGGGTAAAACTGCCCGGCAGCCCGTGCCGTCTCATTCGCAATTGCCGGCCCCTCCCCAACCCATCTCTCGCCATCGTGCAGCCTTGCGCTTCTTGCCGGGCTGGCTCGACCGTGACAGCAGACTTCTCACGTCGCCCCAGAAAATGCGCAGGAGATTGCGATTCTCTGTCACTATCACCCCAACTGCAGCTTTGAATTCTCTTGTCATTCTTCTCAACATTTCCGTGTCCTCCTCAACAGACTTCTCTAAAATTCCCGTCAGGCTGAGGCTTCACAGAGATAGACGTGTAACGAACACATTTCGTTGCAGATTTCGACAAAAATTTATCCCGCAACGACCGCAAACCTGAACATGCACCGGATTATCCGTCTAACTTCACGCACCCCGGCCGAATACCACCACCCCAAATACCCCGTCCTCCCCCAAACACCCAGACGACGCTTCAAAAAAATCCCTTATTAAACCCCTTCACCACCCCGCTCTCGACCGCCCATCGCCTTGACAACGCACGCCCGATAAGGTACAAAAAAACGAACTGACGCTCACTCAATCGAAGGAATCGTCCATGAAAACTAACCGTGCAATACTGATTGTAATACTGCTGTCTCTGTCACTCTCTTGCATAGGATGCGCCGCACAACTATCCCGCGTCAGCCCCGAAGATGTCGGGATGTCCTCCGAAAAGCTCGCCGACGTAAAACCTGTCGTACAGGCCCTGGTGGATGACGAAAAAGTGGCAGGGGCAACCGTAATCGTGGCGAGAAAGGGGAAAATCGCGTTCTTCGAGACCTTCGGAATGATGGATCGAGAAGCCGGAAAGAACATGGCCCCCGATACAATCATGCGATTCTACTCGATGAGCAAACCTGTCACAAGCGTCGCAGCGATGATCCTTTACGAACAAGGCGGCTTCGATCTCGACGACCCGGTCTCGAAATACCTCCCCCAATTCCGGAACCTCAAAGTTTACGCCGAATCCGGCAGCGAGGACCTCAATCGCCCCGTGACCATTCGAGACCTGATGCGCCACACCTCGGGCCTGACCTACGGCTTCTTCGGAAATACACCCGTTGACAAGATGTACGTCGAAAAAGCGGTCTTCACCTGGCAAACAAACCTCGAGGAAATGACCGACAAACTCGCCGATATCCCACTGCTCTACCAGCCCGGAACGAGATGGCATTACGGCCTGTCAACGGATGTCCTCGGATACCTCATCGAAACCGTCTCAGGCCAAAGCCTCGACGAATTCTTCGAAGAGCGAATCTTCAAACCGCTCGGAATGAAAGACACCGCATTCTATGTCCCCGCAGAAAAGGTCGAACGCTTCGCTGTCTGCTACAGGCCCGCACTGCTCGGCGGACTGGCCATTATGGATAGTGCCAGGGAAAGCCGCTACCTCAAAAAACCCTCAATGCTCTCAGGCGGAGGAGGACTCGTCTCCACCGGACCCGATTACCTTCGACTCTGCCAGATGCTGCTCAACAAGGGCAAACTCGACGGCAAGAGAATCCTCAAAACTCAATCCGTCGAGATGATGACAAAAAATCAGCTCCCCCCCGGAGTCAATAGAGGACCAGGGCAGGGATTTGGGTTTGGCTTTTCCGTCCAGACCGAAGATGGACAGCGCCCGAAGAGCGAATACGGCTGGGGAGGCATGGCAAGCACGCACTTCTGGATCTCCCCCGACGACGAACTCGTTGTAATCGCCCTCTCGCAGCGAAACCCATATTCCGGCCAACTTGAAGACGCACTCAAACCAATGATATATGACGCAATCATTGACTAATACGGGCAAATGGGGCCCCGCGGCGAACCCGGCGGCCCGTCTGTTACTCAGGAGGCGCCGATGAATACTTGCCGAACAGGGCAAAATCGAAAAAGTCCACGTTGCCGCTGTAATCGAGGTCGTTGCCCCCGCAAAACTGATTCGCCGAGTTGCAGTCCTCGCCGAGCCACGCCGAAGCCATCGCAGCAAGATCCTCACGGTCTATCACCCCGTCTTCGCTTATATCGCCGCAATCGGCATAAACGCACGGACGCACGGACGCCCGGTATATGTCAACCGTGGGGTTATAGGGAAAATTCGCAAATGAGGCGCTTACATAATAGGTAGGCGTTTGTGCAATGGCATCTACGACGTCCATACCCTCGATTACCGCCCCGAACACGCAATACCCGAAACCATCCACAGCCTGATCGCGGTCGAGAAAAAGGTTGTCTGCGTGATTTATATAGAATTGCGAAGTCGCCGAGTTCGGATCGCTTGTCCGGGCCATTGCAATCGTCCCGCGAACATTGCTCAGCCCATTGTAGCTCTCGTTTATAATTGGCTCGCACGGATCAGTGTACATGATGTAGTTGCCTTCGAGGTAGAAACCGCCCCCCTGGATCATAAAGCCATAGATAACCCGGTGAAAAAGCAGGCCGTCATAGAACCCGCTCCGGACATAGCCGAGAAAATTATCGACCGTTACAGGGGCCTCATCCGCAAAAAGCTCCACAACGATATCACCGAAATTCGTCTCGAGAACAACTTCCGGATTGTGCTGCGCCGACGCACAACTCGCCCACCAAGAACACAGAACTAACAGTATGGCAATACGCCCCGCACCACTTTTCATCAAGACCTTCCCCGGATGTTGAGTAGAATTTGCTTTAGACGCCTCCATGCCCCGGTTTATGAACTGTTATTGTAGCAAATTGACCCGTCAAAGTCAAGACTATCCCGCCGCCGCCGCAATCGCCCCTGTCGCTCGCAATAGTCGCGGCCGGTTGACCCGATAATTCCAAATCCCCCCGCCCGCTGATGCCGCCACGCATTTTTACACGACTTTTACAAACGTACAGACCCGTATCGATATATAATCAATCTGTAACGACCCGGGGCCCGCCGGCCTCGATGCTCTACCGCAATTACGGAGTGATCCCTATGAAAACGCAAAAGTACACCCCCGTAACAGGCTGGATAATGGCAATTATCTCCTTGCCGTACTTCGCCCAGACGCTGCTCGCAGACCCGCCGCCCCTCGGGCCGGAATTCGCAGGCCTCAGACTGGGACTCCAAATCGATACGGAATATATCGACGGCACAGACTTCTACGACGTCCGCCTGCGCATTCACAACACAACAGCCACCCCTATTACCCTTGTCGCCGCGCACAACGCCAGGCAGACCTACGCCGAATGGCTAAAGGCTGAGGTCTGCTTCTCGACCTTCCCCGAAGTCCTCCCCCCCAGCGCCCAGACCGCCATACGCTGGCAGGAAGCCCCCGACCCCACTACGACCATTCAGCCCGGCAAAGAATTCTCCGTCGCATGGAAATCCTACGGACGATACCTCAAAACAGAAGACTACCACAATAATACACCATGCTTCCCCAGCGACGGCCTGTACAGCATCCGCGCAAAAATCACACTGCATACCGACACCCAGGAACAAATCACCCTCCACAGCAACGAACAGGCGATTTCCCTCGGAGGCAGCGTCGCAATGCCAAAGCGTGCAGTCGCTTACGTCGCACACCTCGACGACGAGAATCGCCGCGTACTCCTCACCGCCGGCGCCAATCACCGAATCGTTGAAGGAGACCGCTTCTTCATCCTTGGCCGATTCCCCAACGGCTGGATGATGACTGTCACGCAAGTCCAGCCCGACTTAAGCTACGCAGCCGTCGAACTGATCGGACCTGACAAGGAAGTATCACCACTCCCGCCGCAGAGCGCCAGAGCACAACTCTCGGACTTCAAGCAGATCGACCCGCCGCAAGATTTCCACGCCGTTCGAGAACTCGCAACCTCAAAGCCGATGCCCATACGAACCGGAATGACCAGAAAAGACCTCCGGCAGCTCTGTCATCTCGACGGCGGAATCTCGCCCCTGACGCAGCAAAGATACGTCCTGAACGACACGCCTCCAGGCGGACCACAGGGCCAGGTCCTCAAAGTTAAAATCAGTTTCAAGCCGAAGAACTGCCCCGATGAGATATTTCACGACGCCGACAAATTCAGAAATTGGCTCACCGAACACCGCGCCCCTCACGCCGACACCGACGTAGTCATGAATGTATCCGAGCCTTACTGGCAGTCGCCTTACTTCGACTGACGCCTCCGCCCGACCAGCCTTCGTCATCGCCGGCGAAAGCTCATTTGACAAGAACGCATTTCATCTGCTGCTGGTCCCGGATAATCAGCTTGCCGTCCGACAACGCCAGCGGCGCCCAGCATTCTCGCGTATCCAGCAGCTTACCGTGAGACAGCCTCTTGAAACCTGCCGGGTCCGGCTTGATTAGATTCAAAATGCCCTCCCTTCCGTCAACGCTGAGTATAAGCCCGTCGGCAAGAATGAAACCGCCCTTATCGAACACCACCGGCGAGCGCTCTGTCTTCCACTTGACCCTGCCGTCGAGATCCATGCAGACCATCCCGTCCCGCCGGGTATTCGTCGTGCAGTGCCCGTATAAATGTCCCTCATAAAGCACCGGAGGATGTGCGTGCGAACCGAAATCATCGGTCTTGTAAAGCTCGCTCACGGTGAACCCGCCGCCCTTTTTCTCGACCTTGAGCATGACCGAGCCGGCCTTGTAGCCTCCCGTAATGAACAGCCGGCCGTCCCCTGTCTCGACTACATTCGGAATGGGTATCCGGCAGCGGTAGCCCTTGTATTCCCAGAGCGTTTTGCCCGTCCTGGGGTCCATTCCAACCACCGCGCCGGCAACCGGATCCCGGCCGTCACCGTCGGGCGCCGCACTTTTCGAACACGCGCTTATCATTACAAGCTGCTCGGCACCGCCTGTTTTCACCAGCTTCGGAGTCACGTAACCCGTCAGCCCGGGCAGCTTCGCAGAAGACCATCTCAACTCGCCCGTCGCCTTCTCATACGCCACGACCCCGGCCTTATCCGTCTGGCAAGCCACTACCACGGTATCGCCGTAAATCAGCGGGTGCTGGCATATCCCCCACATAGGAACTCGACCCCCGCCGAAATCCTTCCAGATATTCTTGTTCCAGACCGCCTTGCGCGTGTTCATATCGAAGCAGTAAAGGTCCCCGAAAGGCCCGCACGTGTAGATATATTCGCCCTCAATCGTCGGAACGTTTCGAGAACCTTTGTGGTCCAGCCTCCCCGGCGCATCGTATTCGTAAGACCACAGCTCCTTGCCCGTCAACAGATTCAGGCAGCGAAGCGAATCCTTCTCGTCCTCGATACGATCGAGAAAGTAGGCCTTGCCCCCGACGATAGCGGGCGAGGCGTAGCCCGCGCCGACCGAAATCGTCCAGAGCACCTTCGGACCGCTCTCAGGCCAGGACCGAAGCAAGCCGGTCTCCGGAGAAATCCCGTTCCTGTCGGGACCGAGATACTGCGGCCAATTCGCCATGACGCTGCACGAAAAAAGCAGCAGAACCGCTGAGATGATTAAAGAATATCTGCACATAGTCATCACTCCTGATTTGAATCTGATTACTCAAGTTCAACGCCGCAACCGCCCGCAGACACGAAACGCCAAACTGCAAATAATGCTCTCAAGTCAACTATCTTTGTGACGCTTGATAGTATTGCATTGCTTCGGGCATCAGCGCCTGGATGTTTCTGATTCGCGTCGAATCAGCCGGGTGAGTACTCAGTATCTCCGGCACAGACTGACCGTTCTTCCCCGCCGACATTCTCTCCCAGAATCCTACGGCCTGACGAGGATCGTAGCCGGCCATCGCCATGAAAATCAGCCCCATATGATCCGCTTCATTCTCGTGAACGCGACTGTAGGGCAGCAAAACACCATACTGAGTCCCCACACCGTACGATTTCATGAACAGATTTTGGGTCTGCTCCGGCTTGTTCGAAATGGCCGTCGAAAGCGCCATGCCTCCCATCTCAACAACAAGCTCATGGCTCATTCGCTCGGCGCCGTGCCTGGCAATCGCATGGCCTATCTCGTGGCCCATCACAACAGCAAGCCCCGCCTCGTTCTGCGCCACCGGGAGCAGCCCCGTATAGACCACAACCTTGCCGCCCGGCATGCACCACGCATTGACCGCAGGATCCTCGATAAGGTTGAACTCCCATTTGTAGCCTGCTATTTGGTCCGATAGACCATTCGCCGCACAGTACCGCTCCACCGCCTGTTGAATCCGCAAGCCGACGCCCTTGACCATCTGTACTTGCTGAGCATTTGTGCTGACCTTGTTCTGAGAAAGAAACTCACTGTAAGACTGATAACTCATCGAGTGCATCAGCGAATCCGGGACCATGATAAGCTGCTGTCTCCCGGTGATAGCCACCTGCGAACAGGAAACAGCCAGCAAGGCAAACGCGCATACCGCAACAAATTTGGATTTCAGGACGGCTCTCATAGCACTTCTCCTTTACTCAATCGAACTCGCCATTTCGAGGCCTTCAAAACTTCCGGTTACTGCTTAAGGTTAAGGCATCCCCGCCGTAAATCAAGAAGAATTATTCCCGCAGCATGGCGATTACACCGACAATGCCGCACTATTGCTGCCCCGCCTCGGAGTCGGCAGGGCGATTCTTGTCGGTAAACCAGTACAGTATCATGCCCCCGAGAAGAACGCCGGCCAGTACCTGAAGGCTCCTCGGTTTGACATTCCACGCATAGGATACGGTGCTGTAAATCAGGAATGCACAAACAACGCAAAAAATAATCGTCGTGAAAGGATAACCGGTAACCCGATAGGGCCGTTCGACGCCGGGCTCCTTACGCCGCAGCACGATCACCGACAGGCTCGTCGCAAGGTAGAACAAATATACCGGCGCAGCGGTGTAGAGAATCGTATCGACGAAAGAACCAAACGCCAGTATCAACGCAACGGCAATGGCGCCTTGCACCAGCAGAGCGCATGCCGGAGTGCCAGTTCGTTCGTGCCATTTGCCGATATCCCTGAAGGCACGATGGTCCGCGCCCAGGGCGTATGAGATCCTCGCGCCGGCGAAAATAAGTCCGTTGACCGCCCCCAACGCCGAAATGCAGACCAGAACACTTATAAATCTGCCTGCAAACTTTGCACCCAACGCAGTGCTTATCGTTTCCGTGGCAACCGCATCGGAATTTGCAAGACCCGAATAGCCCAATGTATAAAGGAATGCGCCGTTGACCAGCACATACAGAACAGTAACCGAACCGGCCCCAATCACCAACGCCCGGACTATATTCCGCCGAGGGTTCTTGACCTCCGCCGCAACGTAGGCCATCTCATTCCAGCCCCCGTACGTGAACAGCACAAATACCAGCGCCAGGTGCAGCGGAAACTCGCCGACACTCTCGACCGCAGTCGTATTACTTCGCGGCCCTGCCGCCGCCAAACCTACAATCGCAAGCAGTCCTAACGCCTTGACGGTGGTAAGAAGGTTCTGAGTCCACTTGCCCTCCTTCACGCCAAGAACATTTATCAACGTCAAAATGATTACCGCCGCCGCAGCGTATATGCGCTGGCTGTATTCGGGATGAGAAGCAAGAGGGTCGTAGATTGTCCGCACGTAGGTGGCGAAAGCAAACGCCATCACCGCGATATCCCCGGGACGAATTATCGACAACTGCCCCCACCCGAAAAGATAACCCGCCCAGCGACCGTACGCACGGCTCAGATATACGTAGTCGCCCCCTTCTCTCGGGTAAGCCGTGGCAAGCTCGGCGTAACCAAGCGCGCCGAAAAGCGACAACACCCCACCGACAACCCAGATCGCAATTACCCCCCACCAGCACAAAGCGCCTTTGGCTATGTTCGGCGCCATCTGGTAAATGCCTGCGCCGATGATGATACCGACAATGATACAGGTGGAATCGTATAGCGACAGTTCTCTCTTGGGTGTTATTCGCATTGCTTCGCTTAGCTCAGTCCTTTGTTACCCCCCTGCCGCTTCCATACCACCCGCTTGTTCCCTGCTGACGCTTCGCAACCGTCTCTAACGCACATGGGGAATAAATTCCAGATACGATTTCACGCCGCCTCACACCGGCGATCCTTCCGGCGGTGGATTCATCGGGATTCGATTGGGATCGCCGTCTCGACGATCAGGACCTTCCGGGCGGCGACCGGGAACAAACGGACCACGCTCGCCGCGAAAACGCTCCGGCACAGAACCACGATCCAAATCTCTCGGAGGACGATTCGAATCCGAAGGCCCAAAATCAGGCCCGAATTGCTCCGGGCCTCTCGATGGACCGTTCGGATCATCAGGACCCCTGCGAACACGGTTCGGGTCCCCAGGACCACGGCGACGACCGGGGCCTCGATCCCCACGCTCGCCACGACCCTGCCCGCGACGAGCCCAGTCATCCCGCATCCGCCTCTGGTTCTCTTCGAGCTTGTGTTCCCACTTACGACTCTGCTCCGGCGTGAATACCTTCGAGATATCGGTGTTAAACTGGTTCCACAGCTCGCCCATCTCGGCACGCTGCTCTCTGTGCTTCCGGTCGAATTTCTGCCTGTTGGCATCGAAGATAGGCTTCAGTTGCTCCTTCTGCTCAGCCGACAGACCCAGATCGCGATCCATACCCTCCAAAAGTCTTCCCATCATCCAGCCAACGACCGACGGCGGGGCAGGCATTACCTCGCCGGGAACAAATATAAGAGTCGAGCCCGCGCCGATAACTACACCGGCCACGAGTATAACTATGCCGAACAAAGCCATCCGCCAAGGGTGAGGCTTTGGAATATGGTCGGCAATCGTATTGTGAATTGATTCTATATCGCTCATTTTACCGCCAACGAAATAGCCCGCGAAAGCTCAAAAAGCGGATCCGTCCACGCCTGATAAACGAAAACAGCAGCTATGGAAACAGATGCGGCAACAGCCGAAGACAACCCCGCAAGCCACATCAGAGGCCTGTCGTACGAAGGCTGATACTCAACATCATCCCCCGAAAGCACCGCCAGCACCCGACCGGCTACGTCAACCTTCGGGGCACGTTCACTACGGGCACACGCGATAAGGCCTTCGAATTTGCTTTTACTGTTCATAGTCTCACCTCCTCGGAGGTCTGTGAAAGTAGATTCTCAAGTCTCTTCTTTGCTCTCAATGTCTGTACTTTTACAAGGCTCTTTGTCCAGCCCGTCCGCTGCGCCGTCTCGGCGACGTCACAGCCCTCGAGGTAACGCAGAGTCAAAACAAGTCTGTCGCGAGGACGCAACTGAGCCAGCAAACGATGAACCAAATCAGCCGCCTCGCTCGCATCCATCTGGTCGGCCGGTTCCTGTGGCAACTGGTCCCATTCTTCCAGTGAAAAACCTTCTCGTTGCTGAATCCGGGCCTTACGCTTCCAGTGGCCATAGCCTACGCGGGTCGCTATCCTCGCAAGCCAGTGCTCGAAAGGGGCCTTGCCGCGGTAGCTGTGAAGATATATGTAGGCTTCTACGAAAACATCCTGCACAAGCTCCTCGTGCGTCCGAAGGTCCCGGCTGAATCGCCACATGATGTTGGCTACGTGTTCCTGATAACGCTCGACAAGGCGTCGGTAGGCATCGGAATCACCGTTACGGCTCTGTTCGATATCATCCGCGTCGGCGTCCTCTCTGGACCAATCCTTACTAACCGCCAGACCTCGAACCAAAAATGCGCTGCGCCCAAATCCTCCAGTCGCCAACCCAATGTGCCGATTTGGACAGATATCCGAACCCATATATTCAGCATACACTATCATTCGTGCCTTTTCAAGCCAATTCCAGGGGCTTTTCACCGTTACTGTTCACTTCTATAAGAGCAGAAAAACCCCGCCGTCAAACAACTTGACGGCGGGCATATTCATGTTTCAAGCCTCAAGCCGGCAAATCGACTACTCCTTTTACTCTATACATCGTCAAAAATCCGCACGGCCTGCACCAGGTCCGAATCCAGGACCTCTGCCGACGCCTAAGCCGCGACCCATCCTGCGGCCCATCCCCTGGGAAGGAACATCGCCAAATCCACGGCCTGCACCGGGACCGAATCCCGGCCCTTGGCCGAAGCCTAAGCCGCGACCCATTCCACGGCCAATTCCG
Source organism: Sedimentisphaerales bacterium (assembly GCA_016932835.1). Lineage (GTDB taxonomy): Bacteria > Planctomycetota > Phycisphaerae > Sedimentisphaerales > Anaerobacaceae > JAFGCD01. The sequence goes on along the minus strand of JAFGCD010000095.1, from coordinate 9 downwards.
GCGCCCATA
>JAFGCD010000094.1 GCA_016932835.1 Sedimentisphaerales bacterium | reverse complement strand
GTGGTACCCCAAGTGTAGCTGGAGCGGGAAATAACGCAACCGCGCTCAGACAAAGAGGCTCACGAGCAAGCCGGAACCCGATAAAGGTAATGCAGCTGGCGCACTCTGAAATACGATTATCCCTCCTCACGCTTGAAAACAAAACTGAGTCCGCCGGACAGACCAACTTGACCACCAATTCCACACAATACTACTTTGCCTTCAACAGTCAGTTCGGCTGAGCAAGAGATTTCAGTTAGCAGGAATTTCCCAGCTTTCTTAGGTGTGTTTTCTAGAACCTTTCCTAGCTCGCCAACGAAAATATTGATAGAAGATGACAATTCCTCAGCGTTCATCTGGACATATCTATGTACTGGCTCACTTGGACCTCTGACTTTGGCGACATCTCTAGCCAAAACAAGAATCGTTTTAGTTTGGTCAAGCATCTTCTAACCTCCCACGAACTCAATAGACGGCATTTCTCGTTGAACAACTTTCCAGATTGGGCTAACCTGATATAGTGAATACAACAATCCAAAAGGGTTATTGTGTTCCTCAAGAAAAAATTCCTGGCTCCATTTTAGCGCAAGCCCAACCTCTTGTTCATCGAGTAGGAATGCGTAGAATTTTTTTACAAATTCTGATGCAAAGACATCCGGCACTTGGCACTGTGTCGCCAGGATTCCAACAATCTCATTATCCATTAAGTTCATAACCAAATCCGAAGTATGAAAGGGATCAAGCTTGGCAGTACCACATGCATTTAGCACTAAGAAAGGAGCATCACGAAAAACCACTCTTTCGCGACGTAAATCATCTGGACTGACGCGGAACCAATTCGTGATAACAATTTTTGACCTCGCGGGGTTATAGTCTGATTCTATATGGCACGCAATATGGTAGAAATTCCTTTTCTTACCAGCGAAGTTACGGAGTTTTGTCATCTCCTGTCTTTTGTCAGCTGAAGGGTCAAGTGCTTCCATCATAGTACAGGTTATTCTTGATTCTTTGGCCAAACCAAAAAAGTATGGAATTTCTTCTTTGTATACAGACGGCATATTGGCTTCATCTTTAAGAGCTAATAAGCCAACCTTGGGTGGATCTGATAGCACAAGTCGTTGAGTTCGCGGGGTAGAAGGGATACCATTTTGAGGTATCTGACGTTGAATAATGTACGAAAGTCCCCACATTGGGGCGGTATCATTATTCACGATTTCCCATGGAAAAAAGAATTCCTTAGACCTAACACGAATCGTGTTTAGGTCAGGGTAGCTATCTAGAGCCCAATCAAGCAAGTCACGAGCTGGCGTACCCACCATGCCAACCCAATCCGCGTAAGCATCATACCCTTCCACCGAAAGCGTCTCGAGTATTTCACGTTTTTCAGATTTAGTCAAACTGACTCGCGAAGAAAACTTCCGAACTATACCGTTTAAGTTCTCACGCAAAGTAAATAGGCGGCTTTCTTGAGTACGCCGTGATATTGGCAAGTTCTCTTCTCGCGTGTCCATCCCGTCTGGAAAATCAATTCTTAGGACATACTTATCGTTTATATGTTGGATTTCGATACCTAATACATGTGCACACATTATAGGTATTACCCTCGCAAAACTGTCTGCTAGAAGACCAACCCCAGGACAGTGTCTGACTAACACAAACGGGTGTCTCAGCAACAATAGAAAATGATCATGAATCGGGAAGAATTACGCTCCACAGGGTAAGTCCGTATCGCTTATTCAGCAACCAAATATATCCCGAGATTCAGATCAACAAGCCAGCTATTACTCGAGTACATGTCAATTTTAATCTGTTTGTCGCCAATCTCAGTCGGAGTGACAACAAAAGGCAAAGTAAAGACAGGCGTATGAGAATTGAACTCTACAAACTGGATTCGATTAGGTTGAATTTCCATATCCTCTGCGAAAACATGTACTTTGAGTCGTTCCGTTGTTCCAGAAGGCAAGATGAGAAAAGGAACAGAATGATGCCTTAGACTACGCCCGCTTTGCACTTGGATCATCAAGTTATATTGCCTGGCAGTTTTCATTGAACGACCTGAAGCATTACGAATCCAGGCAACCAGGTATCTCGTATTCGATTTTGCATATACCTCCTCTACCGCTTCTCTAAATTCCACAATATCAAAGTTCTGCTTCATGAATATTTTAAAGACTCGATTACTTCTAATAGCCTTCCATATCGGTTCTGCATACGCGATTCCTGTCACAACAATCACTTCAACTTGTGATTCAAGTAACTCTGGATGCTCCAAAAACTCAACCCCTTCAACGCTATCTCCACCAGAAGCAGATAGTTTCAAGTCAACAATAGCAAGCCCAAATTGCTCTGACTTGAGTAGATCCAAAGCTGTACGACCAGTATTAACGCATTTCACAGTGTAACCATCTCTCTCCAGCAAATCAACAAGTATTCCCCTCCATTCTGGGTCATCCTCAACCACTAGTACCTTGTAGCATCCAGAAAGTATTCTTTTTTTTGAATATGCTCTCTCTGCACATTCCCAGATTACAGATCTGAACCTGTCGAGATTTTCACTTAGGGTTTTCTTCTCGAAGTAATCAGAAACTTTCAACTCTCCCAACGACCGCTTTGCAGTCTTATACGATGGGTACCCCGTCAATACGATCACTTCAGTATCGAAATCATCACGTTCACGTATACTTTCTAATAGGTTAAGCCCTTGTTCATTGCCTGGGTCAAGATCGACCAGACGAATATCAAGAATCAACACGTGAAAGTCACGTTCCCGCAAAGATGCTTCAGCATCCATCAAATTGCTCGCAAGTTTAATCTCAAAGTCTGAACTCAGAATACCAGGTAACACCTGACGCCAATTCTCCTGATCATCTACAACTAGCACCTTCGGTTGTGAATGCATGATCCCTCCAGACCCACTATCCCCAATCTTCAATCGGTAGCTGTAAAGTAAAAGTGGACCCTACGCCTTTCTCGCTAGTCACAAATAGATCCCCCCCTAACCGATGCGCTAGATTACGATCCCGCCAGAGTCCGTAGCCAAGCCCTTGGTCCTTGGTCGTGTAAAAGATCTTGAATATCTTCTCACGGTCCTCTTCACTAATCCCATCACCAGTATCACTTACGCTCAGATAAACACAAAAACCATCCCCTACACGCGCGGATCTGGTTAGAATTTTCAAAATCCCATTAAAGTGCATGGCATCAACTGCATTAGTGACAAGATTATTCAATGTTGCTCGTACTTGATCCACGTTTGCCCTTATTGGTGGAAGATTGGGGTCAAGTTCAGATATCACGTTAATAGATGGCGGAATCAAAGATGCTCGAATCACATCTTTCACAAGATCGTTTAGGTTTACCAGTTCTAAGTCAAGAATAGGAGGTGAACCTTTTTGAAGAACATCAACAACATCCATGAGGCGACGAACATCTAAACTAATTCCGTCAAGATACCGCCTCAATGCGTGGTCACGCTCATCTTCAGGATCAAGTAACTCTGACGCTAGTTTCACCCTGACGGGGACAGTTCCTAACAAGTTATTGAGTCGATGGACAAACTCCCCGGATACCGAGTTTATGACTGCCAGTTTCTCAGCAGCTGAGATACGCTTTTGAGTTTCTTGGAGTTTATCTGTTCTCTGTCGAACCAGATCTTCCATATGTGCATACAACTCCGCATTCTCAATTGCTACAGCCGCCTGATTCGCAAGCAGTTGCACAATTTCCTTTTCCTCCGAAGTGAAACGATGTGGGGAAAGGTAATTCACATAAAGAACCCCCACAGTTGTTCCTTTTGCGACCAAGGGAACGCAAGCAAAGGATTCAACCAACTTCCCATCCGGCAACCTAGGTTTGTCTATGGTTAACGCTCTAGCATTTTCCTCAAAGACCGGTTGCTGTTCTCTTGCAACATTAGCAGTAAACCCAACTTCATCAGGCACTGATTGCTCAACAGCAATATCGCTAGCCCGAATCGCACCGTTAAATTGACCGCTTTCAGCATCATATGGAAACAAAGCGGAAAAGTCTGCTTTCATGATGTCGTCGGTGTAATCAGCAATTGAACGAAGTAGCTCTGATAGCTCTATCTGCGAAGCAAGTTTAACGCCAATGTCTTGAAGCGCCTTCAGTTGATTCGATCGCCGTTTCTCTCTTTCCAACAAACGTGCATTCTCAAACGTTAGGACAGCAAACGCTGCTTGCCCAGCCATCGTCTGCAATACTTCCACATCATCCGGCCCGTAGAGATCCCAGATTTCGTCGTTCTGAAGGGCAATGACGCCCAATACGCGATCCTCAATCATCAACGGTACACCCAACCAGGATTTGGGAGAGTCTTCAGGTTTGACCGGAGGTTCCAAACCCCGCTCCGCATACCACTGGCGGTAATCTGCCAGGTTCAGCGGCTGACGAGTTCGAATGACCTCTTCCGTAACACCTTGATCCAACAGCTTCCGGGAAGGCCATGTCTCTCGCTCGCCATCGTAATAGGCCAGGGGGAAGCTCAATTCTTGCTGCTCCGCATCATACAAAGCGACGTACATATCACGAGTGTCCATGAGCAAACCGGCTTGTCGGTGGATCAGATCCAGGATCTCACCTTCACTGAGTTGAACTCCTGAAGTCAAACGTTGTCCCACTTCGTTAACGGCGCGCAGACGCTCCACCAGCTGGGCATTGGCAAGCGCTGCCGCAACCTGGCTGGCCATCGCTTCAAGGATTTCCCGATCATCTGGGCTATAAAGATTGGCGACCTCATCGTTCTGCAAAGCAATGACGCCCAAAACACGCTCTCCACTGAGCAAGGGAACGCCCAACCAGGATTTGGGCACCGGAAGAACCTTAGGCTTGATATCATTCTCTTCATACCAGCCCCTCACATTTTGAGGGTACAAAGTTACTTTGGTGCGAATTACCTCTTCGGTAAGTCCGCCGCCAGGGCTATCGCCGATGACGACGGAACGCGACGGCCACATTTCCGGCTTACCGTTATAATAGGCCAATGGAAAGCGCAACTCTTGTCTACCTGCATCATACAAAGCGACATACATGTCGCGTGTATCCATCAACTGACCCGCTTCCACGTGAACCAGTTCTAAGATATCTTTCACGCTTTGCCGCGCTTCTGCGGTGAGACGTTGCCCTACGCGATTGACAGTTCGCAAGCTCTCCACCAATCGCAGATTAGCCAGCGTGCCTGCCGCCTGACGTGCCATTGCCTCCAACAATGCTTGGGTCTGTTGGCCGAAGGCGCCTTCTCGATGTGCGTCCTCAAGCACCAACATACCCATCACGGTGTCGCGCGCGAGCAACGGGACTCCCAACCAGGAGCACGGGGGCGTAAACGCATAAGTCAGGGGAGGGTCATGCGTATCAAGCCAGGTCTGGAACCCTGAAGTGACAAGAATCGCTTGTCTGTGAGAAAACAGGTAGTCGGGCAGGTTGGCGCCCGGACGAAACGGGCGGGCTTGCCATGGCTCGATTCCATACGCCAATGTTTCAATCCGGTCAGAATCCCGAACCGCGACCAGTCGGAAATCCAGTTCTGCCGTTCGGCGGTCGTAGAGCGCTGCGTAAAATCTGTCGAACTCCACGAGTCTTGATAGTTGCGCACATACGCCCTGGAATACCCTGGCTTCCTTACTTTCGAGATGATCCATGTCCCCCTCCTCCAATCTACCCGGCGCTGCTTACTCCGCAGAGACCACGGTACGTCGCCATTGCATATGCGCCCGGCGGTACTCACGCATATCAAAGACAAGACCGCGCCGGACCAGAGCAGCACGCAGAAGCGGCAGGGGTACTCCGTAGTTCTTGACAAGAGTGAGCATCTGTTCGCCGGCAATGCGGTTATCATGCAGTCGCACTGTTCGTCTCTCCAGCTCGCGCAGGCCACGATGCAATGTCTTCACAAATCGCGGCGTTTCTAGGGCAAAGTACTCAAGAAGCGGCTCACGGGCATGCTCCAGATGAGACCAACGCTCCGGAAACAACGCCAATGCCGTCTCGATCAATGCGGGTATAAACTCGGCTGACTCGATATGCAGCACCTGCTGGTGGGTCAAAATACCCCTCACCAACAAGCGCATGATGCGCGCGCGCCCCCCCTTTCCGGGCGGCGGCGCGCCATCTGCCGTAAGGAAAAGTAAAGCTCGAATGTGATCTGCGATGACGCGTGCGCTTGTGATTTCTTCTCTGTGCCCCTGGACACTGGCCGGCTGTTGCTGCACCCACGTAATGAGTGGGGCAAAGGCATCCAGGTCGAAAACGGAGGACTGCTGCTGTTGCACCATCGCAAGGCGTTCAACGCCGATTACAGCCTCATCAAAAGGTGTGATCAAAGGCGTAAGTGTTCCGGTATGTGCATCTAGCTGATCGTGAATGAACAAAATGTTGGAGAGTTCCACGAAGCGCCCGCAGCGGCATCCGGGAGCGCACGCAGGCCCACAGGCGTTTTCCTCGCCGAGGTCGAAAAATATTTCTGTCGTAGCCCCGCACTTCCGGAACCGCTCTCGACCACTTAGCCCCCCACCTTGTTTCCAGAACCCGCCCCTTGGGCCAAGCACCGTCATCTGGGACGGATAGACGCCTAACGCCAGCCAAGCCTCGTAGGTTGAAACATCCGGCGCGAAGGTACGACCGGACACTTCCCCGCCGCCAAACCAGCTGATCCGCAGGCGTTCTGCCGGGAGGTCGATTCCATCGACCAAGAACTCCCAAATCTTGCTCAATGTATCCAAACGATCGACCCGGCCAAAGGTGAACGCGCCCCCCATCTCGAACAGGCTCAAATGTACCGGACTATGGCCCACTTTTTCGAGATCGAAATGGCGAAAGCAGGGCTGAACCAACACATAGCGTTCGCCGGCATGATCTTCACTGTCCTCAATGCCGGTTTCGATCTGCGTGAGGCCGGCGCTGCCCACATACGTCATCGGCGTCGCCGGGTCCAGAAGCGAACCTGGCGCCAGGCGTTGGTAACCCGCGTTGTTATAAAGATCGACAAAACTCCCGGCGATATCGTCCAAGAGAGAAACGCCATGGAATGGCATAGCTAGAGCTCTCCTTCGATGTTTGACAAATTCTGCCCTAGCGCCCAAAGCGCATCAGTTCTGGCAAGAGAGCGCTTCAATTTAGCAAGTAACTCCTCTTTTTCCTGAAGTAACGCCTCTTTTTCCTGGAAACGCTGGGCATTCTGAAGTGCAATAGCCGCCTGGCGCGCGAAGAGCTCCAGGATTCCCCTTTCATCATCCCCAAAACTGTGAGGAGTATGCATATAGTACACAGAAAGGCGCCCCACAAACTCTTCACCACTAAGGAGTGGAAGATATGCCGCAGCCCTGGCACCCCGGTTGATTCGCTCAGATCGTAGAGGCGGCTGCCCCTCCGGCGGGGTCGCCTTAGCATCTGCATAATATAGTGGATACTGATGAGTAAGCAAGAACGCGCTGATCCCATCAGGTCTTGGTTGGTAATACTCCGGTTCGGCCAACTCACCCAGGAGATCCGGGTCTGTCAATAAGCGGCGAAAAGCCCCCGTCTCCTGATCCAACGTACGGATGCCACATCGCACTTCAGGATAGAGGCGCTTGAGTCCCGCAGCAACCGATTTGGCCACCGCTTCGAGATCCCAGGGCGTCTTGGTAATCGCCGTCGTTACCGCCTGCAACTGCGCCAGTTGCCGTGCTCTCGACTGGCTTTCTTCGAACAACCTGGCTTGCTCAAGCGCAATTGCCCCATGCTCCGCTAACATAGTGAGTATGGCCATGTCCTCCTTCGAGAAGCGACGGGGGTCCCGGCTATTGAGGAAAAGCACACCGACGACTCTATCCCGCAGAGGCAAAGGAATACCGATCAGGGAACGCACTTCATTCTTGCCCAACCCTTCGGAAACACGTGCATCTATCAGGGTATCCGCGACTTCAATCGGTTCGCGACCCTTGAAAATGTTCCAGGTCAGACCACGTTGTTGTTCAAAACGCGTCTTCGGATGCTTGAAATCCTCCGGATGTTTGTAGGAATCAATAATCTTAAGTTGGGCGCCATCAATCACGTAAATCACGCCCGCATAGGCCGAGCTCAGTTCAACCGCGCCTTTGACAATCTGCTCCATTGAGGCTTGGATTTCTAGCGTGCGCATCGTCTTCGTGATCTGCTGCAGTTCTAACAAGACATTGGCACGTTGCTCTTTCTTGATTGCCACCGCAGCCTGATTCCCCAGCGCGGTCAGTAGAGCGGTCCAGCGCTTGTCATAATAACCCGGCTCGGTGTGATCAAGCATCACCAATCCCACAGTTTCGTCCCCATAAAGCAACGGAATGCCAACCCAGGATTTGATATGCGCCGTTTCAGGACGATCAATCCAGCCGGTACGCTCCGTTGCTAAAGCGGTATTGGAGATGACGTAGGGTGCACGATTTTCGATGACGCGCCTCATCAACCGGTCCTTAGAAATAGACTCACGCGCCCACAAGGGAACAGGTTCAGACCTATCAAAACCATCTCCCGCCAACTGGATCCGCGAATCACCGCGGACAAGCTGTAGAGCCGCGCTCGTATATCCTACCGTACGCTTGATCCCTTCCAGAATCTTGCCGGCAACTTGCTCCAGTCCCAACGGAGAATTCAACGCGGCGGACACTTCATAGAGCAGCTCGGCTTGTTCCCGCAGCTCACGTTCTTCTTTATGACGTCGCGCGTTGTGAATGGCCACCCCCGCCTGGTGGGCAAACATCTCGATCCTACGTTGTTCGTTGACGTCGAAATCGTGCGGCGTACGGTAGTTGATGAACAAAACGCCCGTGGGATCCTGCATGGAAATCAACGGAACCGCACAAGAGGACACAATACCTTCACGTTCCACAAATGTGGGTTTCGCCCCAATAGGACGAGTTGGGTTCAGAATAGAGATCCCTTCTATTACATCATTGCTGAAAATGGCCCCGTCCCCGTGAATAACTTTAAGTGCAGCACTATTCTCATAGAACTCATCCCTGCTGCTATCAGACCTAGTGTCCCTTACACCACTAGAGTAAGGCGGTAACAACAATGCATTCTGTTTGGCATCATACACATGAAGAACCACTGCATCAGCCACGAATACTTTCTTCGTAGTCTCCATGATGCCGCGAGCGACCTCATCGATGTCTTTTGCCAATGTCAACACTTGGGCAATGTCTTGCAAAGCAGCTAACGTCTCCCGCTCCTCCACTCTTTCGAGCGCGATACCAGCGATTTCAGCAAGCGTCGATAAGGCACCCTTGACCGTTTGGTTAGATTCCAGAATGTCAAGGACCAAAATTGCGACAATCCCATCGTTTCGTTTCAAGGGAATGTTGGTTACTTGAGCGGGTATGGGGAGACCGAAATCTTCCATGTCACCTTCGACGAGCGCCGCACTCGTATCAGCACATTCGTAAATCTCGCCGGTGTCGACCACGATGCCGAAAGATCCCTCGTTCGCATACGCAGGGCGTTCATGAAATGTCTTTAATTGCCTTTCATTCACACCTTGGGATGCAACAATACGCAGGCGTTTGTCTTCCTCGATTTCAACGACGAGCCCCGTGGTTTGCCCCACGAATTTGAATGAATTCTGGAATACTGTCCCTAGAATTTCCTCGCGCGATGTGGCCTTAGCAATGTCTTTGCTCGCCTCCATTAACATTTCGTTCAATCGCAGGCGCTCTTGCACTTTTGCGGATCGCCTGATCTCGCTGGCATGACGTAAAAGTATTGTGAGCTCTTCAGTGTTCACCGGCTTCATCATGTAACGATAGGCGCCCTGCCGTAGGGCCTCAATGCCGGATTCAGGATCTTGTCCGGTGAACATGACCACGGGAACCGTCGGATGCCATGCTTTGATTGTGCCCATTGTCGTGATGCCATCGATTCCGGGGAGCACCTCATCCATTAGGACAACATCAAAGTCACCACAGGCAGTCTTCACTAACTGCAAGGCGTCCTCACCACTGCCGGCAGTCTCTACCTGCGCCGCAAGACTGCGCGCAATAATCTCCGACAGATCCTCTCGTTGTTCTTGATCATCTTCAACGATTAACACGCGTATAGGTTCGTCAAGCATTCGTTGCCTCCTGCATCATCATGGGCAAACTTATGACAAAGGTCGAGCCCACAAACATATAGCTTTTCTCGATATCGAGTGCGCCTCCCATCGATTGCATCAAGCCTCGGCTCACAAACAGACCAAGCCCCGTACCCCCCTTGCGGGTCGAGGTGCCCATCTGGAAAGCCCACTCCCAAAGCTTGCGGTGCAATCCTGGCCCCTCATCGGTGATACGAACTTTGATCGGGTTCTTACGATCTACGATGTCATAGCTACTCTTGACGCGTAAAAACCCACCTGAGCCTGGCTGATTTTCCATCAATTGAAGCGCATTGAGCAATACGTTGAGAAAGACTTGCCGTAATCGTGGTTCAATCGCGTACGTCTTGGGCAATCGCGGTTCTAAGTCCAGGTCCACCTTTATCTTTGCTTCAACCAACGCCGCCGAAATCTGTCTCACAGCTTGCAAAACAATCGTGTTTACATCAACCTCTTCAGGGTCGTCATGCCCCATCAATCCCAGATAGTGCAGCGTCAGTTCACGAAGTTGCGCATTAGTTTCCAGAACGCGATTAACGCGTCTCTCCAGGGTGTTGGAGATCACAGCAGCGGAAACAGTTGGAGACCCTTCCAATAACTGCTGGTTGTCAAGTTCAAGGAGCCTTGCTTGCTGCTCAATACGGTTCAGCTTGTTCCTGATCTCATGCATCAGGCTCGAGGAAAGCTCTCCTACCAGAATATAGGTTTGTGCCTGGCTTAACTGTGATTGCATCCGCGACTGGTGAATCAGGCCACTCATCGCCTGAGCGGTAGCACAAAGAGTGCTAAAGTGCTCAACTTTAAACCGGTCCAGGTCTGGATCAAGCAGAAAGAGGGCGTATCTTTCGTTAGATCCTGTAACCGAGAATGGCACCCCAATACAGGATTCAAAAGATTGAAGAACCAGTAAAGTGTCAAACCGGCGTGATGATGTCGCGGCGCCTTCGATCAGCTGCTCGCCTTGAACGGCGACATCGCGCACCACACTGAACCGCAGACGTTGTACGATCTCTTGATCACGCTCAGTGACCTGGAACCCATCAAATGCTCGCAGTTCAACTTGCTGAGTGAGCGTATCATAAGCGAATAAGATCGCCATACCAGCCCCCACTTCGCCCCGGAGATGATGTAATGTTTTGGACAAAATGACAGCGAGATCCTGCGTCGGCCCTAAGTCCTTGAGCATCTCATTTAGAAGATCAGGTGTGTGGCGCTGGCGTGTCGAAATGCTAGGGGCAATCGGCGCAAGCTCGCCTCTTTCAGCAGCCGACAAAACCTTCAGAACCTCTGAATACTCAAGCGGCTTGAGCAAAATCTCTGACACGGTGACGCCCTTAGGTAGCTGCACATCTTCCATCAACCACTCACGCCCCGTGATCAATACAATTGCCAACTTAGGATTCTGCTCAAGAAAACTCTGGACCAATTGAGTTCCATCGGTATCGGGCAGATCGACATCCAGAAAGAGAAGTTGGTAATCAGATCTGTTCGATAGAGCCTCTTGCCCCGTTACGGCAACACTCACGACGTAGCCCAGACGAGACAGCCACGAAGCAAAATCGGTCGCAAACTCAGCATCATCATCGACGACAAAGACCCGGCGAATCCGTCGAGCCAGCTTCAATCCGGAAACAGCCGGGAGTTTCACGTCATCAAACTCGTCATCTCCTGTGACAAACTGCCAATGCCTTTCGCTTGCCGCCGCGCCGCGTGGACCTATTGAGGGTGTATTGTGACGGTCCCGGAGACGTTGGACAATGCTTAGGCCAATTCTCCGCCTTTGCAAGTCAATATTGACAATCTTTACTTCAACCTGATCACCAATCCACAATAGGTCCGAGACATCTCGTTCGGTTCCTCCTGGAATCTCAGAACGATGCACCAAGCCGGTGACACCAGGTTCCAGTTCAACAAACGCACCATAGTGTTCCAGGTTGACGACCTCACCCATGTGGGTGCTGTCTTGATGATAGCACCCATCACGTACCTTTTGCCAGGGGTCGCCAGACACCTGTTTCAAACTTAGTTCAACCGCCGCTGTTGCTTCGTCACCCTCAAGAACGACGGCCAATATCTCATCACCAACTGCCAAGTTCGCTGCAATAGAATCAGAGCCCCGCCCCCACGATAGCTCACGGCTTCGTATGAGACCGCGCCGGCCATCCTCCAACTCCACGACTATCCCAGAAGCAAAGATCCGAACGACCTTTGCCTCGACTTTGGTTCCCCTCGCCAACAACACCCGTGCTTGCTCCCAATCTAGACAGACACTACGTATGGATCGTCGTTTTTGCAGAGTCAGGTTGCGGCAAGATCATCAACCGCCAGGCAGCAGCAAATAGTGGAATCACGAACAATAGTTTGAAAACAGGTTTGGCAAATGCTTGAGCGCACATATGCATCCAAAGGATAACCCACTTACCAGCAGCCAACATCATTGGCACGATCCAGAACAAGATGATACAAGGGCAGATATAGAACAAATGTTCTTTATACGGTTTTCGCACGTATTAACAATGTTAGTATATCAAAGAATAGATCACATTGCAAGTAGGGCTACGGAATTGATGGCACAATGAGCTGATCCCAATCCGCTTGTAAAGTCAATACGGAAAGAGAATCAGGTTCAATCTGGATTTTACTTCCTCACCAGCGCCGCACCCCACGCGAGCGCGAAGGCCACAAGAATGCCGAATAGGATCCAGATCATGAGGGGCCACCAGCCGAAGAGGATGTGGCGCAGCAGGCCCGCGCAGGCGAGGCTGGTGAAGACGAGTTCGATTTCAACGAGGGC
>JAFGCD010000093.1 GCA_016932835.1 Sedimentisphaerales bacterium | reverse complement strand
TAACCTCCTGAAAAATAATCATTTACAGGAGTATCATCGGCTGGCAGTATAACTTCACTTGAGCTTTTGTAGCGTTGTAGTACTAGTTGGTCTGTTTCCAGTGGAACTCCATCGTAGAGATACTATCCGATGAATTTAGCATGCATTGGGTGAAATTGAAACCGGAAAACACAAGCAGATTGAGGCTTGGGGGCATTAGGACAAGGGGCGGGGTGTTTTGTGTGTGGATGTTGGAAATCGGTGGTTTTCAAGCGTCGAGGATTCTGGTATTGTGGTTTTATTTGGAAGGCTTGTATGGCTGAATTTCCCGACCGGACTACTGTTAAGATGCATGTGATTGATATTGTTCCGCGGTACGTCGAGACGGACCAGGCCGGGGTGGTTCATCACAGCGTTTACCCGGTTTGGCTTGAGATGGGGCGGACGGAGCTTCTTCGGGCCAACGGGCTGGCGTACAAGGACCTGGAGTCGGCGGGGTATCTTTTCGTGGTGGCCGAGATGCATATCCGGTACCGGCGGCCTGCGTTTTACGACGATAATCTCAAGTTAGAGACGACCTGTTCGAGCGTAACTGCGGGCAAGGTCGAGCATACGTATCGGCTGATGCGGCCTAGCGACGGGACGCTCGTGGCCGAGGCGAGGACTATCCTGGCGTGCGTCAATCCCGAGGGGACGGTCAGGCGAATACCGAAATTCATGTATCCCGGCTGACGTGATTGTCCGGATTGGGCGTTGCGGAGAGTTGGACGGGGAAAGAATTGCAGACTGCAATTTACAGATTGGAGGCGGGCAGGGCAGAAGTTGTGGGAAAGGGAGATTGCCACGGCCTTTTTCAAAGGCCTCGCAATGACCGGAGGGGCTTCATTGTGCTTGCCCAGATGGATTGCCCAAGACGGAATCGGTGCCAAGAATCTGGCTGGTCTGTTTTCTTCTGAAAAGAGGGGATGTTGTTTGACTTATCGGGGGCGATTGGTTAGACTGCTCTTTTGGGTCGAATTGCAGCGGGGTCGATATTTTGTAGTTTGCGTAGGACTTATGTCTGAAACGGTTTCAGAGAAGAAAGAGAACTGCGGTCTGTTCGGTATTTACGGGGACGACGACGCGGTGCAGAAGGCGTATCTGGCGCTGTACAGTTTGCAGCATCGCGGGCAGGAGTCGGCGGGGATAGCTTCGAGCGACGGCGAGCAGATCCAGATGTACGCGGGGATGGGGACGGTCGGCAGGGTCTTCCGGACGGGTAACAGGGCGCTGAAGCAACTGGCCAATCCTATAGCGATAGGCCATGTTCGCTATTCGACGACGGGCGGGAGCAACCCGGCCAACTGCCAGCCTTTGCTTTCGGAGTACTCCCGGGGCCAGGTAGCGATAGCGCACAACGGGAACCTGATTAACGCGATACTGCTGCGGGACGAGTACGAGGCTTACGGCAGCATTTTCAAATCGACGAACGATACGGAGATTATCATGCACCTTCTGGCCAAGCCGACGCACGTGGGCAGGTCCGATCCGCTGGTGCATGTCTTGAACCACCTCCAGGGGGCTTACAGTCTTGTGTTTTTGTTTCCGGATCATATCGACGCTGCTCGCGATCCTTACGGGATTCGTCCTTTGTGTATAGGGCGGATGGCGGAGGGTGCTTATGTTGTGGCGAGCGAGACCTGCGCTTTCGATGCGATCGATGCGAAGCTGATTCGCGAAGTCGAGCCGGGCGAGATAGTGCGGCTGGACAAGAACGGCCTGACGAGCCGATTTTTCGTCGAGCCCGGAACTGTCACTCCGGCGCACTGCATCTTCGAGCATATCTATTTCGCCAAGCAGAACAGCACGATATTCGGCGAGAACGTGCACGAGCTGCGAAAGAAGATAGGCCGTCGGCTGGCCGTCGAGCACCCGGCTGAGGCCGACGTTGTGATTCCGGTTCCCGATTCGGGGACATCAGCGGCGATCGGGTTCGCCGAGCAGAGCGGGATACCTTTCGATATGGGGCTTGTTCGCAGTCACTACGTGGGCAGGACGTTTATCGCGCCGGACCAGCGGCTTCGTGAGATGGCCGTCAAGCTGAAGTTAGCGGTTGTAAAGGAGGTTGTGCGGGACAGGCGGATCGTGGTCGTGGACGATTCTATCGTCCGCGGGACTACCACGCGGGGCAAGATTCGGGCGCTTCGGCAGGCCGGGGCCAAGGAGATTCACATGCGGGTGAGCTGTCCGCCGATACGGTATCCTTGCTTCTACGGGGTCGATTTTCCGACCAAGGACGAACTGCTGGCGAACGGGCGCAGTTTCGACGAGATAAGAGATTTTCTGGAAGTTGACAGCATCGGCTATATTTCGCTGAAGGGCCAGTTATGCTGCGCGGCCCTGCCCGACGATCATTACTGCACGGCGTGTTGGAGCGGGGAGTACCCGATACCTGTTGATGTGGCGGTCAATAAGTTCATAATGGAGCGGTATCAGATGCGGATGTTCGGCGAGGATGAGGAATGAAGAATGAGGGACGAAGGACGACGGACGAAAACAATTGGCAGCGTACGGGAATTGGAAGTATATCAACTTGCGTTCAAGGCGGCGATGGAGATATTTGAGTTATCAAAGAGCTTTCCGAAAGAAGTAAAGATACTCTCTATCCGATCAGATACGCAGATCTTCGCGTTCGGTCTGTACGAATCTCTCCGAAGCATGGCGGAAGCGCAGGTATGAAGCCGTTTTTGTCAACAAGCTGTCTGATTCAAGCCAAGAGGCTGCTGAGACTCAAACGTGGCTGGAGTTTGCTCAAGCTTCTATGTATATTGACCGAGATGCATTTGAAGAGTTGGATGAGAAATATGAACATATTTTCGCAATGCTATCAACGATGGAAAGGAAGTCTGCAACGTTCTGCAATGCTCATTAGCAGATCGTCCCTCGTCTTTCGTCTTTCGTCCATCGCCGAGAGCATCACATATACGGAGGCTCGTAGATTTCAGAGATGGAGAGTCTATGGCTAAGTACGTCAGCTATGAAGATTCGGGCGTCAGTATCGATGCGAACGACGTTATGGTCGAGCGGATCCAGTCTTACGTAGCGGGGACCTTCGGGCCGCGTGTAATGGCGGGTAAGAATGCTTTTGCGGGCATGTTTCGGCTGGACTACGACGAGAAGCTGTTCAAGCGCAACTACCGCAATCCCGTTTTAGTGGCGTGTACGGACGGTGTCGGCAGCAAGGTTCAGTTGGCCGGGGCGATGAAGAGATTCGATAGTGTTGGTATCGATCTGGTTGCGATGAGCGTCAACGATATGCTGGTCCAGGGGGCCGAGCCTCTTTTCTTTCTGGATTATCTGGCGGTCAACAAACTCGAACCTGCGTTCATATCGGAGCTGGTCAAGGGCGTGGCTGCGGGGTGCAAACTTGCCGACTGCGCGTTAATAGGCGGTGAGACTGCTGAGATGCCCGATACTTACGCCAAGGGCGATTTCGATATGGCCGGTTTCGCGGTTGGGATTGTCGAGCGCAAGAAGATCGTTACCGGCCGGGCGGTTCGGCCGGGCGATGTGGTGCTGGGGCTCGCGTCGAGCGGGCTGCACAGTAACGGCTATACTCTGGTTCGCAATATCTGCTTCAAGCAGAACAAGCTAAAGGTCGATGCAAGGCCTGCGGAATTTGGCGGCGCCAGACTGGGCGATGTTCTACTGGAACCGACGCGGATTTACGTTCGGGCGGTTGTCAAGCTTTTACGGCAGTATAAGGTCAAGCAGGTGGTTCACGCGATGGCCCATATCACCGGGGGCGGCCTGGTGGGCAATATACCGCGAGTTCTGCCCGACCGGTGCAATGCGGTGCTGAAGAAATCGAGCTGGCCCGTCCCTAAGGTTTTCGGCTTCCTGCAGGAGAAGGGCCCGGTCAAGGAGGCGGAGATGTTTCGCGTGTTCAACATGGGAGTAGGGTATGTTTTGATAGTCGCTGAAGACTTTGCGGATTCTATTATGAAAAAGCTTGCAAAGTACGGTGAGAAGGTTTATAAGATAGGAAGAATCACGACAGGGGCCGGCAAGGTGGTTCTCAAGTAACTCGGAGCCGGTGGTTTGCGGGCCTTGTATCGGAGTCGAGGCCACCAAGTGCAACAAGGAACTTTATGGCAGGGAACTCTGCCACAACGGAGTCGGGGCGGTCATACTCTCAGTCAATCTCGTGTACCCGTCCGGATAAGCAGGTTTAATAATGCGGATAAGTTGTCTTTACAGAACGTCGTAGAAGCTTTAGGAGGCAAACGATGAGCGGCATTTTTGGAGTGGTATCGAAGGGTAATTGCGGCGAGACGCTGTTCTACAGCACGGACTATCATTCACACCTTGGCACGGAATACGGCGGGCTGGCGGTTCTGGGCGAGGATTTTACCCGTCAGATTCACAACATCAGCCAGAGCCAGTTCAAATCGAAATTTTACGACGACCTGCCTCGAATGAAGGGAAACAAAGGTATCGGAGTCATAAGCGCTTTCGAGGAGCAGCCTATCTACCTGAACTCGAAGTTCGGGCCTTTCTGTATTGTGACAAACGGAATCATAGAAAACGCGGAGAGATTGGCGGCGGACCTGCTCAAGAAGGGTATTTCCTTCAGCGAGGTGTGCAAGAAAGGGATTAATCCGACGGAGCTTGTGGCGAAGCTGATTAACCAGGGGGTGGACCTTATCGACGGTATCGAGAAGATGTTCGATGCTATCGAAGGCTCCTGCTCGCTGCTGTTGCTCAACCGGGCGGGCATATACGCGGCGCGAGACCGGTTCGGATATACGCCGCTTGTCGTGGGCAGGCGAGACGATGCCTGGTGCGTCACGAGCGAGACGTGCTCTTTTCGCAACAACGATTTCGAGACGACGAAATTCCTCGAACCGGGCGAGATTGTTCTTCTGAACGAGGACGGCGTTGTTCAGCGACGTCCGGGGCGCGGGGTGAACCAGATATGCACGTTCCTTTGGATTTATACCGGTTTTCCGGCGTCGGATTACGAGGGCATCAATACGGAAATAGTCCGCGAGCGCAGCGGCAGGGCGCTCGCCAAGCACGACAAGTATATCCACGTTGACGTCGTATCGGGGATTCCGGATTCCGGTCTTGCCCACGGCCTTGGCTATGCGATGGAATCGGGCAAGCCGTTCCGGCGGCCTCTGGTGAAATATACTCCCGGGTACGGTCGGAGCTATACGCCGCCTTCGCAGGCGACGCGCGACCTTATCGCCAAGATGAAGCTGATCCCCATCAAAGAGGTCATCGAGGGCAACAGTATAGTTGTCTGCGAGGACTCGATTGTTCGCGGGACTCAGCTCAAGAACTTCGCGGTGAAGAAGCTCTGGGATTGCGGGGCGCGTGAGATTCACGTTCGGCCCGCCTGCCCGCCTTTGATGTTCCCGTGCAAGTTCAATCTCTCCACTCGTACGATCCACGAGCTTGCGGCTCGCAGAGCCATTAGAGCTCTCGAAGGGCACGATATCGAGGACGTCTCGGAATACGTCGATTACACAACGGACAAGTATCGTGCGATGGTTGACTGGATCGCCAAGGATATTGACGTTACGACGCTGCGTTATCAGACGGTTGACGATATGGTCGAGGCTGTTGGCCGGCCTAAGGAGGACCTCTGCCTTTACTGCTGGACGGGGGTGTGTCCGAAGGGGACATGTCCGAAGCTCAAGGCCGATATCGTCGAATTGAGGAAACCCGCGAAGAAAAGCGAATCGCAGGTTCCACTGAAGAGTTGAGGGTATTAAGAGCTACGAGTTTCTTGCAAGGTGTGCGGATCGGGCGTATATTGTTGCTTTTGGTCCCGGGTGCGGGACGGCAACGGTTGTTTTGAGCGTCGATGCGCATGAGAAGAGGCGGATACAGCAGATTCTTTCCGGCGGCGATTGTTTTCGCGGGGTTGACGGTTTATCTTTTCCGCGGGCGTTTGGGCGGGCCTAACCGGTTCGAGATGCTGCTGCCTTTCAATGCCTTTTTTGCGGCGGCGGGGTGCTATGTGCTCAGCAGGCGGTGGGTTTCGTCGTTTGCGGGGTCTGTCATGGCCGGGGCGGTTTACGGGTTCGGGCCTTTTACGCTTTCACTCGTGAAATATCATCCGCTGGCGGGTCTTCTGGCGGCATTTATACCGTGGCTTTTCTGCCCGGCTGTGTTCGGCGGCAGGATGGGCCGGCGGCGCAACCGGGCGCTTTTAGCGGTGCTGCCTTTTGCGGCGATAATATGCTTTTTCCTTTTAGCCGACAGGTACGGATTCTACCCTGTGCCCATCACGACGAAGCTGCGCGGCGACGATCTTGTGAGCTTCTTTGCTCCGCTGGTAATGGCCAAGCGGGATATAGCGGGTACGACGATGTTTGGCTTTTATCACGTTCCGACGGCGGCGCTGGTGATAGGCTGCGCGATGCTGCTGGCGGCGAGACGACTGCATATCGTCGCTTTGATAGTGTTAGGGGTCGCGCTGGCGTGCTGCGGGCCGTTTTTGAAGACCAGCCCGGTGATGTGGCTTACGATTCCGGTTTTATGCTGCTCAGTAATGATCGGGGCGGGTGTCCAGGGGGTAGGCGTGGCCGGGCCGGGTGACAGGAGATGGCTGCTGGCGGCTGGGTTTGTTCAGGCGGGGTTTGCGATTGCGGCTCTGCTGCTGGCGACGAAGTACTTCCAGGTCTTTCTCAGTCTTGCCGACGGGTATGCCAGGCTCTTCGTTCAGACAGCCGAGATGTATATCCTCGGGGCGGTGACGCTTATGATCACTTTCTTCATTGCGCGGGCGAGGCTGCGAATAGGCGGTATCCGCACGACCCTGCTGTCTGCGGCGATCGGCGTGGATATATTGCTTTCGGCGAGCTTTCTAATCGAGCAGCTTCTTTGACGGCTGGACAAAGAGTTGCTGAGTGCGCGGGGGCGTTTTTCAGTCCTTTGGGAATTTGAATTCGAAGTTACAGATGTCGTCTTTTGTGCCGTAGAAGCGGTCTGGGCCTGCTGAGATGAGGATGAAGGTATCGGCATGAACTGGTCTTACCGAGGTTGTGATTTTGTCGCTTTTAGTCATCTTGTAGAAGAGCTTTGGATCAGCGAACAGCGGATGAACGGCTGTGGGATCGCCTGGAACGCCGAGTGCGAGCAGGGCGTGGTTGTCTCGGTAGTCGTAGATATTGTCGGGGTTGTTGGGGTCTTCGGCATCGTGGCTTGTCCTTGAGGTATCTGCCTTGTAGTAGAGGACGGGCATGCCTATCTTGCGGCCGGTCTTGAGTCTGTTGGTGTATATGTCACAGAGGACGCGATTCTCCGGATTGAAGGGTCCTGTATTTTCCCGGGCGAATATCTCAGCGAGCGTGGGGCAGTCGGCGCAGTCCGGGGGCATGTAGGGGCCTTTTCTAAGTGACAGATTCGTTGGTTTGTAGATGGGGGCGATGCCGTTGGCGTCTTTGCCGTCGGCCCTGAAGGCGGATTCACCGTGGAAGCCGAGCAGGTCACGGCCCGTCACGGCCTCGGCGAGCTTCATGGCTCCGCAGTAGGGTTGTCCTGCGGGGTCGTTCGCATCGGACGGTGGATAGCCTTCGAAGGCATTATTGAAAAGCTCCAGCGCCGCGGCCATGCTGTGAAACTGAGCGTTTTGTCGGACGATATGGAATTTCCAATCTCGCCCTGGATTGATGTAAACGTCAGAGATGATCACTACTGGCGGGGTCACGAGTATGACGACTACCAAGAGTATCTTCAACCACCATCTGACAAGCTTATCGGGAGTCTGATTCGGCATTTTATTCTCCTCTGCAGGAACTGTTCGCTGCATTTATTAACAGCAGCCGACGTTATGATTGAGCATATTGGCCCTTTCCGGATGCTGATTCTATTATAGCATGAAATAAAAGTGGTCGCTACGAGGGATGTGCGAGTTTGCCCGGTGTTGCCGGCGTGCGGCGATCGGCGTGGATATATTGCTTTCGGCGAGCTTTCTAATCGAGCAGCTTCTTTGATACTCTGCCGGGGGACATCTATACCTAAAGAGGCATCCTTGGGGGGTAGTCCCTGCATGATTAGTCTTCTGTCTTCTTGGCCTGACTTTATTTTCTTGACAAAACGCCCTCAATATACATAATACTCCGATAGTCGGATGCGATGTGGATGGATAAAATCCCTTCATATTCGGTCGGACGCCGTGTGACAGATCTCTCAAGAGAAGTTTAACTTAGAGTCAGGAGGACAGGACATGAAAAAGCTCGCCTTACTTACCCTCATATCGTTAATGGTTTCGGCACCTTGTTATGGCGTACTGATAGACTCTTTTGACCCGCCGAATTTGAATGTCACTGCGACGGCTATGGGGGCCGGTCCGTTACCGATG
Organism: Sedimentisphaerales bacterium; assembly: GCA_016932835.1. Taxonomy (GTDB): domain Bacteria; phylum Planctomycetota; class Phycisphaerae; order Sedimentisphaerales; family Anaerobacaceae; genus JAFGCD01. The sequence continues at coordinate 34,910 of JAFGCD010000093.1, read as the reverse complement.
GTACTGCCTGGGGGGCCAAGCGGGAACTTTTTGCGGCTGGTTAACGACGGTGTGTTAAACAACCACAACAGCTATGCGTACGACCGGACCGATGCAGGGCTGTATCCGAGAGTCGATTCGAGTTTTCAATTTCGGATCAGTTCACCTCTCTCAGCGCCGGCGGACGGTTTTTCGATAGCTTTTCTGCCGACATCTGTTTATGGAGTGAGCGGGCCCGGCGCGAATGAAAGCGGCATTGCCGCGGAGAGGCCGAACTACGAAGGTGTTTTCGGGGTGGGGTTCGACATTTATCCTGCCGGGACAAATCAGGTTACGGCGCATTGGGACGGTTCGCAGGTGGGCGACGCCGCGGTGAATCCTGTCGATGTGGATTTTGTTGCGGGTGTTTTTCACGCTGCGACGGTTTCATTGGAATATGTGGTGGGCGGGGCGAACCTGAGCGTCGCGTTAAGCCCGGACGTATTCGGGGCGGGCGGACCGGCTGTTACGGTTTTTGACGAGTTGTTTATTTCCGGGATGAACCCATATGAGTATCGGGTTCAGCTTGCGGGAAGGACAGGAGGCCTTGCTGCGGACATAGATATCGACAACGTCAATGTCACAGCATTCGAGGGGGAGCTTCCGCCGCGTGTTCCCGTGCCCGGGGCGATGATTCTTGCGAGTCTCGGAGCAGGTGCTGTCGGATGGCTCAGGCGGCGAAAGGCCATATAGAGAACTCTCGCGGCAGTAACAGGACAAGGATGGTTTTACGAGGATCTAATGGATGAGAAGGCTTGTACTGATTTTCGGTCTGAGCATCATAACTGCTTCGGGTGCTGATGGTTCGGTAACGGGGCGTTATGTTTTCTACGAGAACTCGGCGTTCGACTCGTACCAAGTCGGCCCCGGCGCGCTTGATGATAATGCGATTGCGCCGGATAAAACGGCTTTGCTGCCCGGGCAGACAGCGAGTTACGGCAATTACACATCGTACAGTCGCGGGCTGAACGGGATCATAGTCGATATCGCAGGGCTTGGCGGTATTCCCGGCTTGGGGGATTTTCACTTTCTGGCCGGCAACGACGACAATCCGGCCCTGTGGGCCGCCACACCGGACCCACTGTCGATTACGGTTCGAAGCGGGGCAGGCGCCGGCGGGTCGGACAGGGTGACATTGATCTGGGCGGACAATTTCATAGAAAATACATGGCTTCAGGTATCGGTCCTGCCGACCAGCGCGACGGGGCTGTCGTCGGCGGATGTATTCTATTTCGGCAATTCAATCGGGGATGCGGGGAACAGCGTGACGGACGGATGGGTAACGCCGATAGACGCGCTGCTGGTGATCAACCATCTCGACACTTACGGAACAACAGCGGCGGAGATCAACTCTGCGCTGGATCATAACAAGGACGCACTGGTCAGCACTATGGATGCGTTGATTGTGACCAATGCTATCAATCCCGGTCCCGCCAGTCGTCTGGAGCTGATAACCGCGCCGGAGGAGGACGATTCCTCCGGCAACGGCGGCTCTGCGGTGCCGGCGCCCGGGGCGATGATTCTTGCGGGTTTCGGGGCAGGGATAGTCGGATGGCTGAGATGTCGGAAGGCGATTTAGTCGCGCTTCCCGGGCGATGCTGAGGGATTGCATATTTCAGATTGTGGTGATTGTCATTGCAGCAGGATCAATGCTATCAGGATTGATCCCAAGGCGATGATAAGCAAGCCAAGCCAGAGTTCTTCCCTTTTCATAATCGGTTCCTTATCCGTTTATGTCCGCGTTTTGTTCGCTTTTCAGTAGTCGTAAAACGCCATGCCGTCATTATCTGTGCCGGGCCAATCTACTTTTATCGTTGCCGTTACGGGCTGATAGACCCAGCCGAAATTTCCGGTCGGCGCCGCCGGGAAGCTTGCTCCGTTTGGCACTATCAGCATTGTGTCGAGCCCGTTGAATGGATTTTCGGGCACTTCTCTTAGATAGTCATCGTCCTGCGTTGTCTGCTGTCTGAAAATTGTGCTTGTCGGCGTCTTGTCTATATCATCTCCCGGATAGCCCGGCGGCACGCCGCTGTGTCGGCCGCTGTATAATTCGATCGCGCTTCGCATGAGGCGAAGATTGCTCTTGGCGGCGGATGACTTAGCCTCGGTCGAGTAGTTTCTGAACTGGGGCACGACGACAGCCGCGAGTATTCCCAGCACAGCAACGACAATCATCAACTCAACCAGCGAAAAGGCTCTTCTTCTCTTCACCATCGCAACAACCGATAATCATTCTTCTAATCCGGGCATTCTCTCTTGTTAAAGTTTAAGAAAGGGTGAAGTAATGTGCAAATAGCCGGGAGAACCTCTGAAAAACCTGTGGTCAAGCTACTGTCGCCCAGACAAATTAGGGCCCGGTGAAAGGTGAAAATCAGCGTTTTTTCGCCAAGAACAGGGCTTTTCGATGATACTGGGGTGTGTAAGAGAAAAATCTTTCAGAAAACCTCTACTTTTGCCTTGTAATCTTTACAAGTGTAGAGTATCCTTGCCATTGTTAGAGCGTTTCGGTGCTTTACGGTCTTGGCCGGCCGAGAGCTGCCGGGATACTGGTTTCGATGATCATGGGCAAGTTGGAAAAAATTAAGGAATAGAGTAATGGCTAAAAAGAATCATGATTTGACGGAAGGCGAATGGGCTATTGTCCGGGCGGTCTGGGCTAGTGAGCCTTGCGCCGCCGGCGATATCCAGGAGCGCCTGGACGACGAGCGAGGCTGGAGCTATAGCACTGTCAAGACAATGATGGACCGGATGGTGGGCAAGGGCCTTCTGACGACGGAGCGAATCCGGAATTTGATTTTGTACCGCTCTGCGATTACGCGGGCCGAGGCTCAGGGACGGGAGGTTATGCGTGCGGTCAAGCGGGCTTTCAACGGCGCGATGACACCGATGATGCAGTTCATGCTTGATAGCGGGGAGCTTTCGCCCGAGCAACTCGGCGAGATCGAGGCCCTGATAAAGAACAAGAAAAAGGAAAATAAGGTCAACTGACCAGAAGCACAGAGCGTCTTAACCAGAGAGGATTGCTTGTCATGAATGCCATAATAGAAAGAATCAATTCGTTCGGGTACGCATTTGTCGAGTTCGCACTGCCCATGCTGATACAATCGGGAGTATTGATTTTGCTGCTTCTGCTGGCGGACATTGTTCTGCGCAAGCGGGTGCGGGCGGTTTTCCGGTACTGGATATGGATGCTGGTGCTGGTGAAGCTGCTGCTCCCTACGTCACTGGCGGGCCCGTTCAGTATCGGGTACTGGATCGGAGACGAGCTTGCGTTTGTCGATACCGAGCAGTACAACTATGATACGCAGGCAGAGCAGTTGTCTCTGCGGCCTTATCCGGATTTATCGAGCGTCGGTCCGGCAGTGTATGCGCCGGCGACGGCAGGGGCTGCGATTGACGATCCTGTGGGTGAGTCGGCTGTCGTGCCGGTCGCGGAGATTCAAATTTCGTGGCAGGGGATCGTGTTTGTCTTGTGGGTTGCCGCTGCCGGGGCTATGGTTCTGCTGCTTATCCAGCGCGCGATTTTTGTGCGAGGGCTTGTTGCGCAGGCGATAGAGGCGGAGCAGCCGATATATGATATTCTCGATAACTGCCGAAAACGGATAAGGGTTGGGGGGCGCCTGCGCTTGAAGATTTCGCCGAATGCGACAAGTCCTGCGGTTTGCGGTTTGTTTCGGCCGGTTATTCTCCTGCCGGGCAATTTGTCGAGCGACCTGGGTGCGGAGGATTTACAGGTTGTTCTGCTGCACGAACTGGCGCATATCAAGCGTGGCGATCTGTGGGTAAATCTTCTGCAGGCACTGGTTCAAATAGCGTATTTCTACAATCCGCTTGTCTGGCTGGCGAATGCCGTTATCCGCAGGGCGCGTGAGCAGGCGGTTGACGAGGCGGTGCTGGTTACGATGGGCGAACGTGCCTTGCGGTATCCTGAGACGCTCGTCAGCGTTGCGAAGCTGGCTTTCAAGCGTCCGGCGTTGTCACTTCGGCTGATAGGTGTTGTCGAATCGAAAGGGGCGCTTGCGGCTCGGGTCAAACGCATCCTGAGCAGGCCGATACCGAAGTCGGCGAAGTTGGGCATGGTTGGATTCGGGGCGATTATTGTTGCTGCTTTTGTATTGCTTCCGATGGCGAAGGCCCAGCCTCTTACCGACAGGGCCGAGGATGTGCTCGCCCGTGCCGAGACGGAGGCCCGTCGCCTGAATCACGAGTACATCGGAACCGAGCATATTCTGCTGGCGTTGGCCGAGCAGGATGACGGCATTGGCGGTAAGGTGCTGAGCAGGTTGGGCGTTCGCAAAGAGTCGCTCGATGCCGAACTTACAAAGCTCGTTGAGCGCGGCTCGAAGCCTGTTACGAAGCGCAAACTTCCGCGGACGTCTCGCGTCAGGAAAGCTATCGAATACGCTGAACAGCAAGCCGGGGCGTTCGACCATGATTACATAGGCACCGAGCATATCCTTCTCGGTCTTATACAGGAGAGAGACGGCGTGGCGGCGCGCATGCTCGCGGCGCTTGGGGTCAGCGAGGATACGGTGCGGGCGGAGGTATTTGATCTCGTCGAAGTTGCTGCTGCTGAACCGCTTGCAAGGGCGTATGAGAAAGCTCCAGGTTCGAGGGATTTGAAGATAACTGTCGGGCCGACTACGTTCAAGGTGCATACAGTTGTCCGCTGGGATGAGAAAGGCAATCCGATTTTCGAAGACGGAATGGGTGGCGAGATAAGGGAGCTTGGCTTCGAGACGCCGGACTACTCGAAGCAGTCGCTGTGGATGGATATCGCGAATATCTATATCAGCCCTGATTCGCAAAGGTATGACGTACTGGAATTGCGTGTGTTCGACCATCAGACTCGCCGACTGCTTGATACTGAGGGCAGGCTTGGCGTTGGCTATGACATCAGAGATTCGGTAGTTCAGCTTCGCAGTATCGGCGGGTTTCTGCCGAGGTCTGTGGACATATGGCTTCGGGTGCTTCACAGGCCTGCGGGCGAAGCGGTGACGACAATGCCTGCGAAGGCGGGTTTATCGGCCCAACTTGACGGCGGGCATGTATCGCTGCGGATGATCAGACCCGGCCGATGGAGCTTTTCGACGCGGCAGGCGGGCGGGGGCAGACCCGTTGAGATCGAGTGGACTTCTCAAGAGAAAGGCGAGGAGTTCTGCACAGCCGTCTTTGATTTTTCACAGGACGGTTCGAACGATCGTTACCAGATTTGTGCGGTGGGCGTTGACGGGAGGCGATACGTTCCGGACTTTCCGCATTTCATCGGTCCCGCCAATGGTCGAACGGAGATTATCGAGTTCGACGTTGCTGCCGATAAGGTTCGTCGATTCGAGATTCGGCGATTCGGTGGTCGGGACAAGTTCTATTTCGATAATGTCAAGCTGCCGAGAATCGACAGACGGCAATTCGAGGCGCCCCCGGCGATAATAGTTCGTCTCGATGAGGACGGGACGGAAACAGATTCAAATGCTCTTTCTCCGATTCTCGCGAAGGTTAGTGTTCAGCCCGGCAGGCGGGTGACGGGGACATCGAGCTACAGGAATCATGCTGCTGTCGAGCCCGCGTCTGAGCCGTATCAGGATATCGAGAGTACCACGACTGTCACTTATGATTTGCGTGGCGTCGGGCTGGGTCGCTGCTTTGTGAAGTTGTTCGACAGCGGCGGCAATGACCTGGCTCCGAGAGGCAGCGTACAGAGCGGGTCCGCCGGCGCTGGTGGCTGTCAAAGCGCAGGGTATGAGACCGTGTCCGTCGCTTACGGGCAAATCGACCATGTGATGTTGTCGCTCGTTCCGAATATGCCTGTTGCATCGGAAACGGCAGGTACGAGAGGCAGGCGCTATTTTGCAACGGTTGTCGTCGGCGGCGACGGCGTGACTTACGACGGGAAGAAGATGAAGTGGGCGGAACTGGAGGAGGCTCTCAAGCCGCTTGAAAAGCGGGCTGCGACGGTTCTGGAGGTTGCGGTTGACCCGGCGCTTGTCCCGAAGAACCTATCGGGCCGGGCGGCGCAAGAATGGGTAGCGAGCAATGTTGACAGGTCGGCAGCCGGGAAAATTGCCGGGCGGCTGGGATTCGAGGCTTGCAGCGATGTCGGCATCGACCGGGAAGATTCACGGCGCGGGCCGGTCTCCGTTCATTTCGAGAATAAGCTGCAGTTCGACGAGGAGCTTACAGTCGGCCTGAAGTCATTCGAGCAGCGGCCGCTGTTTACGGCTAAGGCGGTGCGTTTCGAGAGAACCGGCGCCGATATCAGCGCGGCGTTGGATTTCGAGATGATAATGTATCCGGAAAGGAAGTGGGAGGTTGGCATCCGGCTGCTGGACGAGGAGGGTAAGCAGGTGGATTCGCAAGTGCGGACGTTCGAGAGCAACGGCATCGTTGAAGGCGTGCCGCTTGTGATTCGTCATGAGATGAAGTACTCATTCGATCGAACGTCGAATCTTGCCAAAGCGAGGCGATTCGAGGTTAGCCTGCGAGAGTTTTCGACCGAGCTTGCGAAGGGCAAACCTTAGCGTCGCAATTATTGGCGGGTAAGCTCGAATCTCCGGGAATTATCCGAAGTTGTAGTGCTTCTTCACCGCCTCGGCGACGTTCCAGGTGCATTCGAGGTCTTCGGGAAATACTACGAAGTCTCCGGCGGCGAAGGTGACCGAATCATTACCGTCGGAGACGGTTACCTTTCCTTCGAGCAGGAGGCATGTTTCCTTCTGGGTGTAGGCCCAGTCGAAAGTGCTCGGCTGGCATTGCCAGATGGGCCAGGTCCTGCATTCGGCGGCTTCGGCGTCGGAGGGCTTTTTGACAATCACATCTTTGACTGTAGGCATATCGTTTTGCTCCTTTGACTATTCTGTGTTCGGGCTGTATTATACACCGGCAAAACGAATTTGGAACCGATAACGGGGATTTTTCGAGAAAGCCCCTTGAAACGATAGGTTACGGAGACAGTTTGGACAAGGAACAGACGAACACAATCAAGGCCTGGTTCGACAGTTATACGGCCGGTTTTTACGGCGATGACGGGCACGTAAATGCTAATATCAAGCTCAAAGACATACACAGCCGATGCGTTTGCGGGGAGATGGTCCGCCTGGCCAAGTCTCTCGGCTTGACGGAGAATCAGCGGCGGACGGCGTATGCTTTGGGTCTGCTGCACGACATCGGGCGCTTCAGGCAGTTCAGGGAATACCGCACTTACAGCGATTTCAAGAGCGTGAACCATTGCCTGTTAGGGGTGGAGGTGCTCAGAGGTGAAGGGATTCTCGACGAGGCGGACTCAGCGGAGAGGGGCATTATTGAGAGGGCTATCGAATATCACGGCCTCAGGGAACTGCCCGGCGGATTGGACGAGCAGACGATGCTATTTGCGCGGATGATACGCGATGCGGACAAGATCGACGTCTATCGGGTCTTTTTGGATTATCACAGGCTGTACACAGAGGATCCGAATCAGTTCATGCTGGAGATAGAGCTTCCGGACGAGCCGAGATTCACGGGTGAGGTTCTCGAGGCCGTACTGAACGAACAACTCGTTGCGTATGCCAAACTCAAAACACTCAACGATTTCAAAGCGACGCTACTGGGGTGGGTCTATGACATCAATTTCCCGGCGTCTTTGGAGCGTATCATGGAACGCGGCAGGCTGCGTACGATTCTGGGATTGCTGCCCAGGGGCGAAGAAACCGCCCTGATCGAGCGGAAGGTATTCGGATATGTCGATTCCAGGCTGGAGAAGAGACAATAATATCCAAAATTAGGAACAATTGACCTGCACGCGCTTGACGAGGGTCGGCTGCGGCTTTAATATACCGGCTCACCTTAATTCTTAAATGGAAGGACTTACGATGGAGACAATACTGCAAACGAACATAGCCGATACCGGGCCGAGTCGCGGCAAAGTCCGCGATATTTACGACCTTGGCGATAAGCTTCTTATCGTGGCGACCGACAGGCTAAGCGCCTTCGACGTTGTCATGGCCAACGGGATTCCTTATAAGGGGATCATATTGACTCAGATATCGAAATTCTGGTTCGATTTCTTTACGGGACAGGTGGAGCATCATGTGATAAGCGACGATGTAGCGGATTTTCCGGCTCCTTTCTGCGATCATGCGGACCAGTTGGCCGGTCGGAGCATGCTTGTCAAGAAGGTCAAGGTTCTGCCGATCGAGTGCGTTGTGCGCGGGTATCTGGCCGGTTCCGGGTGGAAAGAGTATTCGCAGGACGGGACGGTCTGCGGACATAAGCTGCCGACGGGCCTGAGGCAGTGCCAGAAGCTGCCGGAAATGATATTTACGCCCGCGACCAAGGCCGAGCGGGGCGACCACGATGAAAACATCAGTGTGGAAAGAGCCGCCGAGATAATCGGCAAAGACAAGGCCGAGTACGTGCGCGACAGGAGCATCGAGATATTCGAAAAGGCCGGCGAGTATGCCGAGACGAAGGGGATTATCCTGGCGGATACCAAGTTCGAGTGGGGCGAGGTTGACGGCAGGATCATTCTTATCGACGAGGTTCTCACGCCGGATTCATCGCGTTTCTGGCCTGCGGATAAGTACGAGGCTGGCAGGGACCAGGACAGCTACGACAAGCAGTTCGTGCGTAATTATCTCGAGCGCATCAACTTCGACAAGTCCGGCCCCGGCGTCGAGCTTCCCGATGACATACGGGAGAAGACAGCCGAGAAGTACATCGAGGCTTATGAACAACTCACCGGTAAGAAGTTCGAGCGGTGAGCAGCGTCGGTCCAAACAGGCGGCTGGCCGCTTTGGAGTGGGCGCAGCTATTGGTTCTCTCGGCGGTGCACTTCACTGCTGATATGTTAGGCAATATGCTGCCCTCGATTCTGCCTGAGCTTCGCAGCGAGTTCGTCTTGAGTCTCTCGGCGGCGAGCCTGCCGATAATCGCCTTGACTGTCACAGCGAACGGTGCTCAGTTATTGACCGGGCATCTTCGGCGTCAGAGTACTAAGCCGTTTTTTCTTCATGTTGGTCTGCTTCTCGGTGTTTTCATATGCGTTCTGGCGGCGGTTCCGAAATCTTCACTGGGCGTGCCCGGCATGGTTGTGCTGGCGTCGGTTACGGGAGTTGGAATCGCAGTCGTTCATCCCGAAGGCCTTCGGGCGGTGCATACTCTCAAATCGATTCGGCCTGCGATGAGCACGGCGGTCTTCATGACGGGGGGCTTTTTAGGTTTCTCAGGAGGCGGGGCGATTTCGACAACTCTGGTGTCGAGATTCGGATTGCCGGGTCTGTACCCGCTGCTGCTTTGTCCGTTCTTAGGCGTAGTGCTTGTGGGGGCCTTGAAGATCCGTCTGGCGGTCGAGCCTGTCGAGGCCGATGGGTGCGACCGGGCCGCTGCCACTAAGAATCGGTCTGACTTTCGGCTGCTATTGATTATGGGCATACCCGCCGCAATATCGACGACGATTATCGCGTGGCTCCTTCCGACGCATCTCGTTGACGAATTGGGTTTCGAGCTGACATTTGGGGGCTTTTCTGCGACGATGTTTGGGCTTGGCGGGGCTCTGGGTTCATTTCTGCTGGCCTGGGCCGCTCATCGCAGGGGAGAGCTGCTCTGCTCGACGACGGCGTTTCTGCTGGCCGGGCCGCTGGCGGTGATCTACATGGCGCTGATGGGCCGGGAGCAGGCTACGTGGATAGTCTTCGCAGCGGGCATATTCGCATTCGGCGGATACATACTGATCATTACGCTGGCCAGAAACGCAGCAGGAGCGAATATCGGCTCACGAATGGGCTGGGTGGTCGGGGGCACGTGGCTGATTGCGACACTTGCTTTCCTGCCCCTGCTGCCTGTGGCCGAGCGATTCGGAACGCGAATCATCCTTCTCTACTGCCCGCTGGGCTATCTGATTTCAGGAATTCTGGGGCTTTACCTGCTGTTTAAGGCCAGGCAGGACAAGATCCTGAATCCTCGCTGATACGCCTGCAAATGGCGTTTTTTCCTTAGGCATGTTGTGCCATGCAGAAATTCCCAAGAATCTTTTGCACACAATCCGCCGGGCGGGGTTACTATTATACTGGAAACCGGACATGTTCGCTTCTGCGTGAAACTGGAGAACGCTGAATGAAACATTCTGAGCGATTGAAGCTGTTTGACAAGGTAAGAGCCCGCTACTCGGTCTTTCTGACGAGGTCGCTTTGGAAGCTGACCGGGGACCGGGAGATTTTCACAGAGGCGATGCAATACTGCCTTTTCGAGATGTGGCGTCACGTCGAGAAGCTCGACGGCGAGACGGCCGGGGCGTATATCTACCGGATCGCGCTGAGCGCCAACTCCAAGGCGTGGCGCAACCGTGTGGGCAGAAACGGGGATATCCCCGCAAACCTGCCCGGCTCCGACGAGAAGCCCGACCGAGAACTCGACAGGGCCGAGGCCGCCAGGTTTGTAAGGCGGCAAATCAGCCAACTGCCGAAGAAGCAGGCTAAGGCAATTGTATTGCGGTACTTCGAGCAGCACGACTACGAGATGATTGCCGAGAAACTTTCGTGCAGTAAGGCCGGGGCGAGGTCCAACGTATCGCGGGCAATGGCAACCTTGAGAAGCAAACTGGTCTCTATGGCCTGACGGGAGCAATGAAAATGAACGACGATAGAATCGATGAGGTTATGAAATGTATCGGCGACGAAGAAGTTCCCGCCGACGTCCGTCGGATCGCTGAGGAAGTCTCCAATGATTTCAGCAAATCTCTAAGGGAATCAGGACAACCGGAGAAACACTTTGTATTGGAGCTTATCATGAAAAGCAGGACATTCAAATTAGCCGCGGCCGCGGCGGTGGTAATAGCGGTGCTCTTAGGGCTGCCGTTCCTTCCCAGGACCGCAAGCATTACCTTGGCTGAAGTGCTCGAACGAGTCGAGCGGACCGGGGCCTTTATGTACAGAATGAAGATGGCTATGACGGGCTCTATGATGGAGTCAGTGGGCAAGGGGGAGGGAATGGAGATGGAAATGACGGCGACCATCTCGAATGATTACGGGATGAAAGTGGAGATGGTGACAGTTGATCCCAACAGCGGAGAGAGAATTTCACAGCAAGTGTACATGTCGCCGCAAGAGAAGATGGCTGTAACGATCATGCCGGAGAAGAAGCAGTATATGCGGATGAAATTCGACGATGCCTTGTTCGAGAGGATAAAGAAACAGAATAACGACCCCAGGGAGCTGATCAAGCAGTTCATGGGCTGCAAGTACAAGGAATTAGGCAGGTCGGTCATCGACGGAGTCGAGGTTCAGGGATTCGATACGATGGACTCTGCGATGTTAGGCGGAGCCGGCAAGGACGTCAAGTGCACCCTTTGGGTCGATGTGGACAAGTGGCTGCCCGTGCGATGCGACATGGAATTCACGATGGGCGACTCGATGCACGCCAAAGGCACTGTCGGCGATTTTCAGTGGGACATACCGGTCGAAGAGAGCGACTTTGTCCCCGTGATACCGGATGACTATACGACCATGGCGGCCGATGGGATAAAGATGCCGAGCATGAACGAGCAGGGAACAATCGAAGGGCTGAGGCAATTCAAGGATCTCCTCGGCAGATACCCGAAGGACTTGAACATAATGGAACTGTCGAGGGAGATTGTGTCGGTGACGCAGTCCGAAGAATACCGGGATCGTCTGAAACAATTAAGAGAGCAACTGGAGCAGAGCGGCGAGATTACCGATGACCAGGTGCGTGATGCGGTCATGAAGGATTCGATGAGTTATGTTCAGCCGCTGCAGTCTCCGGGCATGTTTTTCATGCTGCTTGTCCTGGAAAAGAAGGAGCCGGTTTATTACGGCGAGACCGTCGGACCGGAAGATACGGACAAAGTCCTCCTGCGGTGGAAGACGGGGGAAGATACTTATCGTGTAATCTTCGGCGATCTTGCGGCGGCGGATGTCAGCGGTGAAGAGTTGGACAAAATCGAGAATCCGCAGGAATAGTACGAATCGATTCGAAATGTCACGAGGCCGGGCCGTTCATATTCGGCTCGGCCTTTCCGATTTACGAGAAGAATCACCGAGGCAGGGTTTCGTCATACATTCTTACATAAAAACACTCTGCGGCCTCCGCGCTCTCGGCGGTGAAACGTGCGATTTACAGTCCCCAGGCCTTCGCGAATGCCTTGAAGCTCCTGTCGTATGTTTTCTCTGCGTCGGGCGGAAAGCAGCAGCCCGGCAACTGTTTGCTGGCCAGGTGGTAGCTGATGCACTCGCAGCAGACGCCCTGCCTAAGACAGCCGGGATACGAACAGGTACACTTATCAAGGTTCTGCTCTTTCTTGCACTCCATATTCAGATACCTCTTTATGTTGGTTGACTCTTGCTGATATTCGATGCGGCTTTGAATTGCATTTTAGCAGAGGTGCGGATCTGCGGCAAGGGATCATTCAAGGGGCAACTGATAGATGCAGACACTGATGGGCGGTATTCGCAGCGTGTCGGAGGCGCCGTCGCCGAAGATGGTTTCTTCGATCTTGATTTTAGCTCTCTTGCCCGGCTCGTTGTAGGCCATTGGGTCCGGGTGCGCGATGCGCCATCGATATCGGTCGCGTTTTGCCGGTGCGGCGTTTTTCAGTTCGATGGGCATTTCGAGGTCCTGCTCTGTAGGATTCACTACGCCGATTGTCAGTTTCGTATTGTCTTCGGTCAGTGCAGCGGCTATATCGAGCGGCTCGGTGACGCCGCTTACCTGGACGGGTATCAGCCCGAATCGGCGACGGTACATCTTGAGGACAAGGCCTGTCGTATCGAACGCCGCTGCCGTCCTGCTGGTCTTGATTGCGCCGATTACGTTGACCGTCTGGGCGTAATTGGCCATGAAAACGATATCGCTGCTGCGAAACATCTCGTGCAGGCCTGCGGCGATACCCATTGCGTCCTTCATGTTGTAATGCCTCGGGCCGTACCAGTAATTCCATTCGTCGATCGCGATGCGGATGTCTTTATCCCTGAGCGAGCCGAGCCGCTTGCGATAATCGCGATGCGCGTTGACCTTCCGGCGGACGTTGTCGCGTATCAAGGCGACATAATCGGCGAGGACCTCTTTTTCCCTTTCGCAGTAGAAATGTTCGGCGATGAGGTCCATGCTGTCGGCGCAGCTTTTGAGCATTCCTTCGGACCACGGGCCTGCGTCTCCTACTGCGACGAGTTTGATTGATGGATCGGCCTGTCGCATTGCGGCGGCGAAGCGGTTGTGCTTTAGAGTGTAGTGGCCCAGTGACATATGTCCGAGCTGCCAGTCGCCGTACATTTCATTGCCTATGCCCCACCACTTGACGCCGAAAGGCTCCTGGTGTCCGTTTGCAGCGCGTGCTGCGCCCATGGCGGTATCTGTTGAGCCGTTGACGTATTCGATTTGCTTCGCGGCCGAGTGCGCATCGCCCAGGCCGCTGTTGACCGCTATGTAAGGTTCGGTTTCCAGCAGCCGGCAGAATGTCATGAATTCATGTATCCCGAAGTCGTTTGATTCTATCTTGTCGGGCCAGGCGAGGTTAAGCCTGGGGGGTCGCTTGTCACGGGGGCCTATGCCGTCGCGCCAGTCGTAGCCGCTGACGAAATTACCGCCGGGCCAGCGGTATATGGGGGAATCCAGTTCCTTGAGCAGCTTGAGCGTATCGGCGCGCATGCCCTCGACGTTGTCGGCGGGCATCAAGGAGACCGTTCCAATGCTGAATGATCCGCTGCCGCGGGCGGTGATTTCGAGGCGGGCGTTATTCGCGTTGGCTTTACTGCGGAAGCTCAGTGGCGTGAGCGTATAATCCGCCGTAATCTTCTCGGTGGTGATGGTTTGTCGGCTGTTTGGGTCATCCGCCCAGATAAGGTTTATCTCGACTGCTTGTATTTGGCCGTCGCCTTTGAGCCGGATCCTGCCGATGTACTCCTTATCGGCGACCAGAGCCAGACGACTCTGCACGATTCCGCCGGGCGCCGAGATTTGCGGCGACTGTTCGCCGACGAAGGGGTCTTTGCGGTTCATCTCGACCTTCGCATTGCCGAGCGGCTTCCATGGCGACTTTTCTTCGCCGACGGTAAAATAGAACTTACGGTCGTTAATCATCTCGGCCCATATTCCGCCGTCGATGCATCGTCCGAGGTGCTCGATGAATTGGCCGTAGATGTATTCGGAAATCGGCTCGGCCTTCTTCGTGACATCTATTGTCACCACGGTTGTTTCCGAGCCTGCGTCTGCAAAGCAATTGCCTGCGCCGATTACCGCGATCAACGCAAAAATACAGATAAAACGTATTACGCTCATTTGGAATCTCCTTATTCTAATCGTTCTTCCGGGTGTGTTCGGCGATTGGAGACAGCTTCGCTTCGCTCGCAATGAATACTGCATCGCATTTCCGGCAAGACGCTATTTTACGGGTAGTTTATACAGGCTCACGCTCAACGGCGGCAGGGCCAGTTTCTCGGCAATACCATCGACGGCCTTTTCCTCGATAACGACTTTGGGTTCCTTGCCCGGCTCGTTGTACGCCATCGGGTCGGGGTGCGAAATCAGCCAAACTGTGCCTCTGCCCGTCAGATTTGCGCCTTTGACAGTCATCGGCAGGTTCTGCTGCTGCTGGGTTGCGTTCACCACTGCGATTGTCAGCGCCTTGCGGTCGGGCGTCCATGCGGCGGCGACATCGAGCGGGAAAGTATCGCCGGCGGTTTCGACGGGAATCGTCCCGAACTGCTTGCGGTAGAGCTTCAAGACCAGTCCTGTGGTTGCAAAGGCCGCGTCGGTCTTAGTTGTCTTTACGGCGCCGATGACGTTGACGGTCTGCGCGTAGTTGGCCATGAAGATTATGTCGCTGTTGCGGATCATCTCATGGAGCCCGGCTGCGATACCGAGCGCATCCTTGAGGAAATACCTGGTGCCCAGTTCACCGTAAACATGCCGTCCATACCAGTAGTTCCATTCGTCCAGCGCGATATCTATATCCTTGCCCTTGAGCGAGTCGAGTCGCCGGCGGTAGTCGCGATGCGCGTTGACCTTATTGCGGACGGTATTCGACGGCTGCATTACGTGTTCGAGCAGGTCGTTCTTTTCCTGATTGTAGAAATGCTCGCTGATAGCTTCCATGTAGTCGGCGCACGCTTTGAGCATTCCTTCCGACCAGGGTCCTGCCTCGCCTACTCCGATGAGCTTTATTTCAGGATAGACCTTGCGCATGGCTTTGGCGAACAGGTTATGCTTGATCGTGTAGTGGTTGAGTGACATGTACCCGAGCTGCCAGTTTCCGAACATCTCGTTTCCGACGCACCACCACTTCGCCTCCCATGGCTCGGGGCGTCCGTTGGCTGCGCGCCATCTTCCCATTGGGGTATGGGACGCTCCCAGAACATACTCAACTTCCTCGGCGGCTGAATGGTCGTCTCCGAAACCGGTATTGACGGTAACCAGCGGTTCGGTTCCGAGTTCTTCGCAGAAGGCCATGTATTCGTGGAGCCCGAAGTCGTTGTGCTCGATTCCGCGCCAGGCAGGGTTCTTGCGGGGCGGACGCTTATCGGGGTCGCCCAGGCCGTCCCGCCAGTCATATCCGCTGACGAAGTTGCCTCCGGGCCAGCGGTATATGGGGGCGTCGAGCTCTTTGAGCACCTTCAAGGTATCGGGCCGCATCCCTTTGATATTGTCGGCAGGCATGATCGAGGCGGTTGCGATATTGACATGCCCGCTTCCGGAGACTGCAATTTCGAGCCGGCCGTTTTCAGTGCCGGCACCGGACTTGAATGTCAGGGGTGTTTTAGTGTACCCGGCGGCGAGGCCTTCCACAATTGTACTCTGCCTGTCGTTTTCACCGGGTCCCCATACGAGACTGACTGTGACCTTGGCCGACTCGCTGCCTGCCAGGACGATACGGCCTGTATATTCTTTGCCTTCGATCAAGGCGAGCTTGTCCTGGCTGATGCCTGCCGGGCCGCCGTCCTGCGCTATTGTCACTTGCGGCGTGTGGTCGCCGACGTAGGAATACTCCGTGAGCATCTTCACCGCGTCGTCCGGGCCGATTGCCTTCCAGGGCGAGTTTCTGTCGCCGACGGGGTAATAGAACTTTCTGTCTTCGAGCATTTCCGCCCAGATCCCGCCGTATATACACCTGCCAAGGTGTTCGATGAACTGGCCGTAGATGTATTTGGAGACGGGTTCACCGGTTTTGGCGGCGTCGATTTGAAGGGAAGTCTCGACAGATTTGGATTCGACCAGTTCGAGCTTGAGGTCGTCGTACCAGGCCTTTCCGGTCGCCAGGCCCCAGCCCCCGAAGAGACAGTTTATTTCGACGGATGTTCTTTCACCTGAATCGAATTCGACCTCGACTTTCGTCCAGTCTTCGGTTCCGGTGACGGCGTTTGTCTGGACGGGCTGGATGTTGTGCAGGTTGAGCAGCGCGCCCTTTGCCTGCCGGTCGCCCGTGCTCTTGACGTTTTCGGTCTTGATCCATGCGGTGAGACGGTACTTGGAGCGAGGCTTGATGGTAACGGAGGTGAGCCATCCGATGTCTGCTCCGTTTTCGGATGAGATCATGACGCATTTCTTGCCGGTGCGTCCGCCATCGACATATTCGAGGCTGCCGTCTCCGCTGTAAGTCGATTTTCGCCATCCTGCCGGGCCGCCCCGCGATGCCTTCTCGAAGGATGGGTTCTGTATCGTTCCGGGCGGCGTGGGAATTTCTGCGACGCTCTCGTCCCGCGCCAGCCAGACGGCCATATCCCCCGGCCCGCGGTGGGCCCAGGCGTAATAAGGTATGGCGGTGAGGTTTATTTCCTTCTTGAGGATTGATTCGTCGTCGGCCCGACTTACGGTCACAGCCTTGCCGCGGATGACTGTCACGCCGCCGAGCAGGTCTTTTCGCTGCTCGGCCGCGAGTTTGATGCTGTCTTCGAGGACTACGTTATGCACGTTGCCGCTATTGTCGGGCCATTCGGCGCAGTAAACGACGGGGCCTCTTTCGATTGCCACCCTTGCCCTGTCGGCTTCGATATTCTCGTTGGCCAAAACTCGCCTGACGGCCATCGGCAAATCGAGCTCGACGATGTCACCGGCTTTCCACTTTCGCTTGACAGCAAAGTAGCCCTGCTCTGTGTCGGCGTCGATGGTCTTGCCGTTGAGCTTCAGGGTTGTCTTGCCGGCGCCGTCGTTCAGATAACGATAGAGGTCGCTGGGAACGGGTTTATCCTGCGCCCAGCCCGGCAGGCGAACGGCCAAGGTGAATTTCGCCGAGCGCTGCGGCGTGACGGTCAGCTTGACAGCCCCGTTCCAGGGGTAATCTGTCTGCTGTTCGATTCTGACTTGATTGTTCTTAACGGTCAGCGTTGCGGTCCCGGCTGCGAAGAGATTGACGTAGAGCTTCTCGCCGGCCGTCGCATAGACATATCCGGGAACGGAAGCGACGAAACGGGTCATGTTGCCCGGACAGCATGCACAGCCAAACCAGGGGCTTCGCTGATGCCGGCCGTGGGAGGCGAGAGGATTGGGGTAGAAGAACGTGTTGCCTTCGAGCGAGACGCCGGAGATAAGGCCGTTGTACAGGATCCTTTCGAGTACGTCGATATACTTCGCTTCGCCGGTGGACAGGAACATTCGATGGTTCCACATCACGTTGCCTATGGCAGCGCATGTCTCGCAGTAGGCGCTCTCATTGGGCAACTCGTAGTTTTTGCCGAACGCTTCGCCGGCGCCTGTGGCCCCGATGCCGCCTGTCAGGTAGAGCTTCTTGGCGACGACATTTTCCCAGATTCTCTTGACGGCAGTGAGATATGCCTGGTCACCGGTCAGGGCCGCGACGTCCGCCATTCCGCAGTACATATAGGAGGCGCGAACTGCGTGCCCCACGGCTTCAGTCTGGTCAACGGGCTTCTGATGCGACTGGTGGTACGCCGCATCGCCCGGACCCCTGGTATCGAGGTAGAATTTCGCGAGTTTGATGTACTTTTCATCGCCGGTGACGCGGTAGAGCTTTGCCAGTCCCATTTCGATAACCTGGTGTCCGGGGGATTTTTCGAGTTTTCCCGGCCCGAAGACGGTATCGAGGAAATCCGCATTCTTGACGGCGACATCGAGCAGGTTGCGTTTTCCGGTGGCCAGATAGTGGGCCGCCGCCGCTTCGTAGAGATGGCCCATGTTGTAGAGCTCGTGACTTCCGCCGAGCTTTTCCCATCGCTCGTTGCCGAACCAGTTCCTGAGCCTGTCGCATTTATTGGTTCGGCAGGTGTAGAGGTAGCCGTCATCTTCCTGTGCCGCGGCGATCAACGCGATCAGGTCGTCGAGATACTTGTCGAGTTTGGCGTCGGGCTGAACACTCAGGGCGTAGGAGGCGCCTTCGAGAATTTTATACGGGTCGGTATCGTCGAAGGGAAAATCGCCTCGCTGCTCTCCTTTCTTGAGGCCGGCGGCGATAGCGAAATTGTCCATTCTGCCGTTCTCCTCGCACTTCGAGAAGGCGTAAGGAATCGAGACCGTTCGGTTGGTCTCGATACGCGGCGCCCAGAATGCGTCGGTGAGCTTGACATTCGCAAATGAGACCGGGCTTATGGGATAGTCTTTCTCCGGCGTTGCAGGCGCAGCTTTTGCGGGCGAGCCGCCTTTTTTGGCCTGTTCGTTGCATCCAAAAATACCGATTCCGATGCAAATTCCGACAGCCGTTGTGAGTATGAAAATCCGTTTTGCAGTCATCGCGATTCCTTTCAAATCTGTCAAAAACCCTATTTCCTGCTTGAGACAAGGATCCTGCTTCGAAGGAGATAGTATAAGGGCCTGTCAGGAGAAATGCAACTCGACAATGTCCTTGTCGCTGAGGACGTGGGTCTTCTGGACGTTCTGGCCGTCGTGCACGCCTGTGCCCCAGATTCTGGCGGATTTGAGTCTCTCGGCCAACTGGCGATGCACGTCGTATGCCAGATCGATTACTGTCGAGCCTGTCGGCAGGGTGAATGGTTCGGTCATATCGGCGCCCTTGCCGGGAGGCTTGGCGTAAATGCGGATAATTCCGAGAAGTTTGAATATCTTCGCCATCAGCGTATCGAGACCGGAGACCGTCTCGGTCGAAATTGCGACGAACTCGAACGGATAATCGCAAAGCTCCTTGAGCGCATCGAGCGCGCCAGGCGGGGCAATATCGGATTTCGTGCAGATGCAGAATGCTTTCTTGCCGAGGGCGTTGCCGTGCTCGTCATGAGCCGGCATATCGGCGGCGGCGAGCAGACTGCGCGATTCGAGAAATTCCAGACAGACGGCCAACTGCTCGGCGACGTCGCCGGACAGGTCGATTACTATTGCGACCAGATCGCAGTTGCGATACGTCCCCACCTGTCCAGCCGCGCTGTAGTCGGCGGTGATCGGCGGCATATCGACCAATTCAATCGGAACGTCCTCGAATTTCGCCATGCCAGGCACGGGCGCGCCGGTGGCGAATGGGAAATCGGTCACCTGCACTTTCGCTTTGGTAAGAGCCGCGACGATCGAACTTTTGCCGGTGTTGGGCGTGCCTATGAGAACAACCTGGCCGGCCCCGCTGCGGGGAACGTGGAATATATCGACGTGCCCGCCGGACTTCTTAGGCTGGGATTCCGCATCTTTGAGCTTGCTGAGCTTCTTGCGCAGGTCGGCGCGCATGTGCTCGGTGCCTTTGTGCTTGGGGATGACGCGCAGCATCTCCTCGAGCGCCAGGATCTTCTCCTCGCTGGTCGTCGCAGTGCGGTACCACTTGTCCGCCTTCATGTATTCAGGTGTCAGATTCGCAGGCATAACGCGAAGAATCCCGAAATCCGAACATCGAAATCCGAAACAGGCTCGAACAGCCAAAGCCGACCATTCAAGCATTTCGCATTCAGCATCTTGTGCTTTGGGCCGCCGTAATTACTCAGTCTGCTACTATTTCGGCGACAAGGTCTCCGACCTGCGTTGTCGAGTATCCCATTCTTCCGGCCTGGAGGGATTCGAGCTTATTGGCTGTCACGGACATCACGGCCTTTTCGATGACGTCGGCGGCCTTCTCTTCGCCCAATGTCGCGAGCATCATCTGTGCCGCGCAGATAGCAGCCAGCGGGTTTATGACGTTCTTGCCGGTGTATTTCGGGGCGCTTCCTCCGATAGGCTCGAACATGCTCACTCCTTCGGGATTGATATTGCCGCCGGCGGCTATTCCCATGCCCCCCTGGATCATCGCGCCGAGGTCGGTGATGATGTCGCCGAACATGTTGCCGGTGACGATAACGTCGAACCATTCGGGGTTCTTGACGAACCACATGCACGTTGCATCGACGTGGTAGTACTCGCGAACGATATCGCTATACTCGGCGGCGCCCATCTCGTTGAACGCCCGTTCCCAAAGGTCATAGACGTAAGTCAGAACGTTGGTCTTGCCGGAAAGGGCCAGCGTATTATTCTTGCCCCTGCCGCGCGATTTTTTGCCGTGCTTGCGCGCGTATTCGAATGCGTACTTGAGGCAGCGGTCCACCTGGAAGCGGTTATAGACGGCCGACTGGACGGCGACTTCGTGGGGCGTGCCCTTCATGGTGAACCCGCCCGTGCCCGTGTAGAGGTCGCCGGTGTTCTCCCGGACGACGACGAAATCGATGTCCTCGGGCCCTTTGCCCTTGATCGGCGTCTCGACGCCGGGATAGAGCTTGACCGGACGAAGGTTGATGTACTGGTCGAGCTCGAAGCGGGCCTTCAGCAGGATCCCTTTCTCGAGGATTCCCGGTGCGACGTCGGGATGGCCTATTGCGCCGAGAAGGATCGCATCGAACTGCCGCAGCTCCTTAACTCCGCTGTCGGGCAGGGTCTCTCCGGTTCTCTTGTATCTTTCGCCGCCGAAGTCGAACTCCGTGAGGTCAACCTTGAAACCGAACTTCCCGGCGGCGGTCTTGAGCACCTTTACGGCTTCGGCGGTAACTTCAGGTCCGGTCCCGTCGCCGGGCATTACTGCAATCTTATAACTCTTTGCCACTTCAAAATCTCCTTGCTGTAAAAGAAACTGCTTCTAATTCGATGATTGCTCTTGCCTCGACGCCTGCCAGGTTTCGAAGTCGTCTCGCCTGTTGCCTTCGGGCATCTTAGCTTTGACCTGTTTTCTCCATCGGCTGAGCATCTGTTGCAACTCGGCCGTCTTTTCGGGCATTCGCCGGGCCAGGTCGTTTTTCTCACTTATATCATTTTTCAAGTCATAAAGCTCGACAGAATTATCTTCATACCACTCGATAAGCTTGAAATTCCCCTCGCGGACGGCGCCGCAGGGCCTGCAGCCGGAGCCGTGGTAGTGGGGATAATGCCAGTAAATGGCCTTTCGCTTGAGTTTGCCGGTCCCGGTGAGCAGGCCCAGCAGGCTCACGCCGTCGGCATGCTGCTCCGGGTGGAGGCCCATGCCGGCCATTTCGAGCATCGTCGGATAGAAATCCGTGCTGGTTACCGGCTCTGAGCAGGTGCTTCCCGCCGCGACGACGCCGGGCCACTTGATAATCATCGGCTCGCGGATGCCGCCCTCGTACAGCCAGCCCTTGCCGGCCCGCAGGGGCAGATTTGCGGTCGGCCCTTGTCGCGGGACGGTCGAGAGGCCGCCGTTGTCGGACATGAAGATTACCACGGTATTGTCGGCGACGCCGAGTTCTTCGAGCTTTTTCATTATCCTGCCGATGCTTTCATCGACGCTCTGCACCATACCGGCATACGCCGGATTATCCTGCACCTGGCGGGTCTGATACTTGCCGTACACAGGCAGAAATTTCGCCTCTTTGCCGGCTGGCAGTCTCTCGGCTTTGGCCTTGTACTTGTCCGTCAATTCCTGTTTCGATTGTATGGGCGTGTGTACGGCGTAGTGCGAAAGGTAAAGCATGAAGGGCCGACCCTTATTGGCATCGAGCCACTTGAGCGATTCATCGGTGAGACGGTCTGTCAGGTACTCGCCTTCGCTGCCGCCGGGGGGCATTTCGAGAAGCGCTCGCCTGTCGTTCTTGTATGGGTAGAAATAAGCCGGCGGCGAGCCGAAACTATCGCCGCCGATATTGACGTCGAAGCCCTGCCTGTCGGGGTAGTGGTTCTTATCGCCGAGGTGCCATTTGCCGACGCAGGCCGTGGCATAGCCCCGGCTCCTCAGCGTCTCGGCTATCGTCACCTCTTCGAGCGGGAGGTAATGCCTGTACGGCGTGGGCGTATCCTGGCCGCCTATCCACTGGGTAATACCGAGCCTGGCCGGGTACTTGCCCGTCAGGATGCTGGCCCGCGTGGGCGAGCAAACCGGGCAGGCCGCGTAGGCATCGGTAAATCTCATACCCTCGTCGGCAAGGCGGTCGATGTTGGGCGTTTCGTAGAAAGTGCTGCCGTAACAGCCCAAATCAGTCCAGCCCAGATCGTCGATCAGGAAGAATACGAAGTTCGGTTTCTTGTCGGATACGGTTTTCTTCGGCGCCGCGGCGCAACCGCCCATCGCGAGCATTGCCGCGGCGGCGCCGATATTCTTCAGGAAGTCTCGTCTGTTCATCAAGCTGTGTTCTCTATATTACTTACTTCAGTTTATCGGAGTATCGCCAGGCCATTTCAAATGTGCCTTTCATGCACTTGACGCACTTGGCATAGTGCATCGCGGAGACCTGAAGAATCTTCGTTTTGCTCCACGTTACGCAGTACATAACCTCGGCG
The DNA here is from genome assembly GCA_016932835.1 of Sedimentisphaerales bacterium. GTDB lineage: Bacteria > Planctomycetota > Phycisphaerae > Sedimentisphaerales > Anaerobacaceae > JAFGCD01. Next base: position 12,266 of record JAFGCD010000093.1, on the reverse strand, counting down.
AAGTAGATTGCCCCTTCGCTGGCTTCGACGCCCTTGAAATCGGAGTATATCTTGGCCTTCTGCACGGCGACCTCGCAGATATCCTTCAACTCGGCGGGCGGCTTCTCGCCGCCGGGCAGGATGACCTTGACATCCTTGCCTTTGAGCAGCGGCATGAGCTTCTTGAGGAGAGTTGCGGGGATGCAGCTTATCCGCAGTCTCCTCGATTTGGCAATTTTTGCCTTGATTTGTTCGACGGCCTCAGCCGTCGTCTTGAATACCGTCGAGATTTGCTCCTGGTATTGTCCGTCAACAATCGGCATCTTACTAACCTCCTATTAGCTACATGGCCTTTTTGATGTGTTCGAGCAGTCCGCCGTCTTTGATTATCTCGATAGCGAAATCGGGCAGCGGCTTGAACTCTATTCTTGCGCCGGCAGTCTTATTCTCGACGACGCCCGTTTCGTAGTTTATCTCTATTTCGTCGCCGTCGTTGATATGCTCCGTCGCTTCGGGCGATTCTATGAGATAGAATCCGCAGTTTATCGCGTTGCGGTAGAATATCCTGGCGAAGGTCTTTGCGATAACGGTCTGCACCTTGGCGCCGCGTATCGCCCAGACGGCGTGCTCGCGTGACGAGCCGCAGCCGAAATCTTCGCCAGCAACGATGATGTCGCCGTCGGCGACCTTCTTGACGAAATCCTTGTCCAAATCTTCGAGACAGTGCCCTGCCAGCTCCTGCTCATCGTCGGTATTCAAGTACCGCGCCGGGATTATCTCGTCGGTGTTGATATGATCGCGATTGTAAACATGTGCCTTTGCCATAATCTGGTCCCTTCATAATGTGTCGCAAGGGGCAACGCCTCAAAATCCTAATATTTAATCTCTAAATCCTAAACAATTTCGAAATCCCAAATGCGGAATTCACCAAACGTTTATTGGCTCTTGGTTACTATGGAGCCGAAGATTTTTGTAAGCTCGCTCGCTTCAGCTTCCAGCATCCTTCGTTCATCTTCCAATTCTCCTGAGCCGGATGTATCAATGAGTTTCAGCTAATATCGGCTCTCCTTAGCCTCTTTTCGGCAGATCTTTGCCCGCATGAGAAAATCCTTCTTACTGAGCGCTTAGTTGGCCTCAATGTAGTTCGCACCGACAGAGCCCGATGCTCTGATGAGCTGGCGACCATCTTCGATGTTTGCCTGAATCTTCGGCAGCTTCTTCGCAAAAGCCCTGACCCGTCTCGCAAACTCCAGCGTTCGCTCTTCCAGATCATACTGTTTTGAATTTTGCTCTTTGACCATTTGAATTTGCTCAGGATTCACATGTTAGAAGTCGCATTTAAGAGACTCCAACTCTTTCAATTTGCTTCCCACAAAAACTCGTTCTTGCCTATCGTTTCCAATTCTCCATCGCTCGTCAAAAGGTCCATTAAACAAATCAGCAGGAAAAGCTACCCGTGCATAAGGGTTTTCTACTACGACAACCCTTGGCACACTCTCAACGGGATAATCCTTGTAAAGCTTCATTCTAATATCGAGTTTTTTTACTGCTGTGAGTTTCCTGCCCTGCTTTTTGATTTCTTTGCTCAGTGCCTTTTGTATCTTGGTGTTGTCCAGGAATTCCGCCAAAACCACAATGGCGCTTATCGTTGTGTTCTGCGGTTCTTTTCTCTTGTTGTCGATCATTTTGCCGCCCTCAAGAAAAGCGTTCCTTTCAGTTCCGGCAACAGCCTTTCCCTCGACGGAATCAAAATCCATCGTAATACCCATATTTCCCAACATCGCCCCGAAGACATCGAGCGGCTTAGATCTGAACTGCCTGTCGTCAATATTGTACACAACCAGCGAACACGGGTATTCCTTGAACTCCTTGAATTGCTTTCGTGCTTCATTTATTTTCTCGCGCAGGCCTGAATACGGATCGATATATGCAGGCCACTCTGTTGGTTCGTTGTCCTTTTTTCGCAGTTCCTTGACTTCGAAGAAACACTTCTTGCCGCCAAAGTCCAATAGGTAGTCTGGGTGCTTAGTCTTCCCGGTTATTGAAGGCTAGTGAGTCCATGTGCCCTGGAATCCATTCGAATCCAGGTATTGCTCAAAAACCTTTTCCGATTCGTTCTTAGTTTCCACGGTGCTCAATCCCGAGACCGCCTGCCGAACGTGACACGCCGGCCTGCGAGGTCATATCGTTTTGAATTTTGAAGTTTCGTCATTTGAATTTGTTTAGGATTTAGAGTTTAGTGCTTAGTATTTGTCTGATCAGAGGGACTTCCTCGGATCAGTCAGTTTGCCTTCGACCGCACTTGCTGCTGCGGTTGCCGGGCTTGCCAGATACACTTCACTTTTCGGGTGGCCCATTCTGCCGACGAAGTTCCTGTTGGTTGTGCTTATGCACTTTTCGCCCTCTGCCAAGACTCCCATGAATCCGCCCAAGCACGCTCCGCACGTCGGCGCAGAGATTACGCAGCCGGCGTCGTAGAATATGTCGAACAAGCCTTCTTCTTGGGCCTGCTTCCAGATTACAGGCGTGGCGGGGACTATCAAAGTGCGAATCGCGACTTCCTTGCCCTTGAGGATTTTCGCGGCGATTCGCAGGTCTTCTATTCTGCCGTTGGTGCAGCTTCCTATGTAGGCCTGGTCCATTTTTCCTCCGGCGCATTGGCCGATAGGGACTCCGCCGCTCGGCAGGTGAGGCAGGGCGACCATCGGTTCGAGCTTCGAACAGTCAAACTGCTCGACCGCCGTGTACTCGGCGTCGCCGTCGGATTCGAAAACGGTGTACTGACCTGTCATTGCGCGCCCGCCGCCGGCGGGCGCGGCAATCTCCGAGCTGCCCGGCGTTGAGATTGCTTCGGTCGCCTTGCTCCCTCGCAATGACATAGGAAGATGTTCGTCGAGATACTGCCTGGTGACCTCGTCGAAGGCTATGATACCGTTCTTGCCGCCCGCCTCTATTGCCATGTTGGTAATTGTCATTCTGGCCTCGGCGGACATCTCGCCCAGAGCCGGGCCGGTGAATTCCATTGCCTGGTAGAGCGCGCCGTCTGTGCCTATCCGCGCGATGACGGCGAGTATAACGTCTTTGCTGTAAACGCCCGGGCCGAGCGAGCCGTTGAGCACGAACTTCATCGACGCCGGCACTTTGAACCAGAGCTTGCCTGTGGCGATGGCCGCGGCAAGGTCCGTCGAGCCGATGCCGGTGCTGAAGGCCGCCAGTGCGCCGTACGTGCAGGTATGCGAATCGCCGCCGACGATGACTTCGCCCGGACGAATATGCCCCTGCTCGGGCAGCAGCGCGTGACATACCCCGGCCCTGCCGAGCTTGTAGTAATGCCTGATTCTGTGGCGCCTGGCCCAGTCGTCGAGGCGCTTGTGCAGTTCGGCGCTCTTGACATCCTTGGCCGGCTGAAAGTGGTCCGGCGTAACTACGATCTTCTCCGGGTCGAAGACCCTGTCGATACCCTTTTCCATGAGCATGGAAATTGCCGGCGGCGTGGTCACATCGTGACACATCACGACATCAATCGCCGCATCCACCAGGTCCCCGGGCCTGACGGCTTTCCTGCCCGCGGCCCTTGCCAGTATCTTTTCCGTTATTGTCATTGCCATCGTTTCTTATCCTTCACGGTCTTAAATCAAAATCTGTGTCAATCTGTGGAATCTGTGGTTGCAGTTTTCTTACGTCAAAGTTCGACTTTGAGGTCTGGTTCTTCGCTTTGCTTCTTCGCAGAGACCATCCTGTTAATCGCATCGACATAGGCCTTTGCGCTGGCCTCGATTATGTCGGTCGAGATGCCTCTTCCGATGAACTTCCTGCCGTCTTCGGAGATTCGCACGGTGGCTTCTCCGAGCGCCTCTTTGCCGCCGGTGACGGCCCTTATCGTATAGTTTTCGAGCTTGGGCGAGAGGCCCGTCGCTTCTCTTATGGCCTCGTACGCCGCGTCAACCGGTCCGTCGCCGCAGGCCGCAGCCTGTTTTGTCTCGCCCTGCGTCACTATCCGGACGCTCGCGGTCGGCAGGGTCCCGGTACCCGAGGCGACGTGCAGATACTGCAGGTCGAAGATGTGCTCAACTACGTGAATCTCCTCGTTGACAATGGCTGCGAGATCTTCGTCGAAGACTTCTTTTTTCTTGTCGGCGATGTCGAGGAACCGCTGGTATGCGTGCTCGATTTCCTCTTCCTTGAGCGTGAAACCCAACTGCCTGCACCTGTCAACAAAGCCGTGCCTGCCCGTGTGCCTGCCGAGGACCATTCTCGAACCGCCCAGGCCGATGCTCTCGGGCGTCATAATCTCGTACGTGGTTCGCTCCTTCAACACGCCATCGACGTGAACGCCGGCTTCGTGGGCGAATGCATTGGCCCCGACGACAGCCTTGTTGGGCTGGATGACGAATCCGGTCAACTGCGATACAAGCTGGCTGGTCCTGTAGATTTCGGTGGTCCTGATATTGGTTGTCAGTCCGCCGGGGCTCTGGATGGCGAAGAAGTCCGGGCGGGTGCGAATACCCATTACGACTTCTTCGAGGGCGGCGTTGCCCGCTCGCTCGCCGAGTCCGTTGACGGTGCACTCGACCTGTCGGGCGCCGTTTCGCACGGCCGCCAGAGAATTGGCGACGGCCATGCCCAGATCGTTGTGACAATGCGTGCTGATAATGCAATTTTCCATTCCGGGCACATCGGATTTGAGCTGCGCAATCATCCGCCCGTATTCGTATGGCATGACGTAGCCGACGGTATCGGGGATATTGAGCGTAGTCGCCCCGGCCTCGATGACCGCAGCGAGTATCTCGATCAGGAACGGCATTTCGCTTCGGCAGGCGTCTTCGGGCGAGAATTCGACGTCATCGACGCAGCTTTTCGCGAACTTGACCGCCTCGACAGCCATTTTCAGAACCTCACCCGGTTTTCTCTTGAGCTTGTGCTCCATGTGCACCGGACTGGTGGCGATGAAGGTATGGATTCGCTTCTTTTTGGCAGGGGCGAGCGCCTTTGCCGCCGACTCGATATCGCCTTTATTTGCGCGGGCCAGCCCTGCTATTACGGGTCCTTCGATCTGCTCGGCGACGAGCCTGGTCGCCTCGAACTGGACCTGCGAGGAAACCGGGAAGCCGGCCTCGATAATATCGACGCCTAAAACCGCCAACTGGCGGGCGATATCGAGCTTTTCCGCTATCGAAAGCGACGCCCCGGGCGACTGCTCGCCGTCACGCAAGGTCGTATCGAATATCAATACTTTCTCTTCAGACATTTGTGTTTTCTCCATGGTTTTCAGGCTGATTCGGGCCGATTATGCCGCAATCAGCGCCAAAACGCCAAGAATTTACCAAAAAAACGACTATCATACTGCTCACGATTGAAATTTCCCTTTGTACGCCTGCCCCTGGGGGCGGGTAAGCAGCTCTATAACAACAACTTGCAGTTTCACTCGCGGAAACTTATCACTCTAAAGGGTGTGCAACGGATTTTTGTGGGGGGGAGTTTTCTGCGCCTACAGGCGCAGGAGCAGCGCGCTTAGGCCGAGAACGGCCGGAATTGAAGAGCAAATTGTGCGAAAACCACTCATAATATGGATTATAAGGAAAGAAGCCGCAAATGCAAGCCTTTTTTCAAAAAAGCTCAGGCCCCATTGCCGTCCCGGGGTCGCTGTGCCAGGCAGTTCTCTATATTGTGCAGGGAATCCCTGATTTCCGTGAGCAGGGCGACTGTCTCGGCCGGCTCTGCCGGCGAGGCAGGTTGGCCGGGTCCGGCGGGCAGGTGCTGCCGGGCCGATTCGCAGCGGTCGATGATTGTCTGCTTCATGGCGTGAGGGTCTGTGACTCCGATCAGTTTTTCTTCCGGCGTCGCGGCCCCTGTCGAGGGAGTGAAGATCCATATCTTGCCGTAGCCGATAGCGCGTTCGACCGGGCCCTGGCGAACGTCGATATTGGTGATTTTCTCTAAGGGTATCGAGCGGCGCTTCTTCCAGAGCACGCCAGATGCCCTGACAACGTAACGGTCGTCGAGTTCATATCGTATCGAGAAGAAGTACAATACCTGATAACCGCCCGCAAGGGCCATGACCAGAAGGCATATAAGCAGCGTCGCCGCCGGCGCCGGCGTAGATGACAGCGTCTCGATATACTCACCCGTCACGACTGCGAATATGCCCACCGGCAGGCAAACCGCGCAGGTTCCGAGCAGCCAGAATACGAGCAGGATTTTAGTCGGCTGGAATTCGAGCTTCTGCATTTTCCTGTCCTTTCATTGATTTTCGGATCAATGTTATTACTCTCATGTTAGCCCTGTTTTCGACCAACAGGATAGTACGGAATACAGCAGGAGTCAACAATCGAAACACGGCATGACAACGCAGTTATCCGAATTGGGCTTGAAGGTTGCGGCCTTGCGAGGATGTGGTGTATGATGTGGACCTCGGCTGATGCATTTTTACCGTTTGTTGGCCGGCCGGGTTTTTCCAAAGCGATCCGTCTTGGGTGCGCAGCAATGGAGTTCTATGGATAGACTGAGCAGCTTGTTACTGTCAATTCTTGTTCTGCTTGCTGCCGGTTCAGCGGCGGCGCAGCGTGACCTCTACAGCGATACTTGGGCGGCGACGGATGCTCTGGGCCGCGAGCTGCCGGGTTTCGAGCAGTGCGGCCCGCCGCGTCAGGGGCGGACGGTGGGCATTTTCTATTTCCTCTGGCTCGGCCCACACGGCCAGGCGGGGCCTTTCGACGTCACCAAACTGCTGGCGGAGAATCCCGAAGAGCCGAAATGGGGCCCGCCGGGGGCCTTTCATCACTGGGGAGAATCCGAGCTGGGCTATTATCTCTCCGACAGCGAATACGTCATCACCAAGCACCTGCACATGCTCAACGACGCCCAGGTCGATACGCTGATCTTCGACGTGACAAATGCTTTTACATATCCGGACGTGTATTCGAAGCTCTGCGAAGTTTACAGGCGGATGCGCTCCAAGGGACATCGCACGCCGCAGATATGCTTCCTGACGCATTCGAGCGCCAAGCAGACTATCGAAAAGCTCTACGCCGATTTCTATGCGAATAAACTTTATCCGGAATTGTGGTTCTACTGGAAGGGCAAGCCCCTGATATTGGGCAGTCCTGAAGGTCTCTCGCAGGACGTGCTGGACTTCTTCACGATACGCGATTGCTGGGCATGGACGCACGGCAAAGATACGTGGCAATGGCTCGACCACTCGCTCGAACGCTTCGGCTGGCACGAGTCGCCGGATAAGCCCGAGGAGCTTTCCGTCAGCGTCGCGCAGCACCCGGTCAGCAACATCGGCCGAAGCCATAGAAACGGCAAACAGCCCGCAACGAATCGATATGGGCTGGCTGGAAACGAGGCCCGGGGCCTGTATTTCGCCGAGCAGTGGCAGCGGGCTCTCAAGCTCGATCCGGAGTTTGTCTTTGTAACAGGGTGGAACGAATGGGTCGCCCAGCGCTTCATCAAGGGCGATTCCGGCGGCGCCGGCAGCCTGCTCGGCAGGCCTTTGGCAAAGGGCGACTCGTACTTCGTCGATGCCTACAACCAGCAGTACAGCCGGGACATCGAGCCGATGAAGGCAGGCCATACCGACAGCTACTACTACCAGATGATCTCCTATATTCGCCGATACAAGGGCGTCCGCAAACCGCAGGCGGCCAAGCGAGACTATTCGATTGAAATCGACGGGCGCTTCGAGGATTGGGCCGACGTGGCGCCGGACTTTCGGGATACCGCCGGCGATACGATGCATCGCGACGAGGTCGGCTGGGGTAATGCCGGGCGGTATGTCAACAAGACGGGCCGAAACGATTTTGTCACTCTCAAGGTCGCCTGCGATTCGGGCAACGTCTATTTCTACGCTCAAACGAGCGAGGATATAACTCCATGGTCGTCGCCCGACTGGATGCTGCTGCTGATAGACGCCGACCGTGACAGCGGGACCGGCCGGCACGGGTACGACCTGCTGGTCAACAAGGCGCCCGCCGGGCCGGTGCGCACTTCCGTGCACGAGTATTCGTCCGCAGGGAATTGGCAAAGAAAGTCGGCTGTGCCGTATGCGGTTCGAGGCAATCGTATGGAGCTGGCCTTGCCGCGGTCGATCTTCAAGACAACCGGCCGGAACCTGTCGTTCGATTTTCACTGGGCCGACAACATTCAAGACTTGGACGACATTATCGCCTTTGCCGTCAATGGAGACAGCGCGCCGAATCGGCGCTTCAATTATCGGTTCATAAAGGAATAGGCCGTCGCAGTTTGAGACGAAGGAGTTTGCAATGAAACGATTTATCAGCTTCGCTTTTCTTACGTTGTTGTTTTGTGTCGGTTGTGAGTCTATCGTTCGAGTCGAGCAGGATCCAGGCGGCGACGATGGCCTGCCGGCGGCGATAAGCAGCGAGCAGATCGAAGCACGGACCAGCGACGACCCCCGAGTCAGAAAGTACATTCTGCCCGAACGCATCGTATGGCACAGCGCCGCGGGAATCGAAAATGCAGCGGCGCTTCTGGAAAAACGATCGGGCCAGGCGACATTGGAGGCATCGAATCCGTGCATACTGCGCAGCGACAAGGACAAAGGGGCCGTCCTTCTGGACTTCGGAACGGAGCTTCAAGGCGGGGTGCAGATCATGGTCTGGCACACCAAAGACAACAAGCCGGTACGGCTGCGAGTAAGGTTCGGCGAATCCGTCAGCGAGGCAATGGCCGAACTCGGCGGCGAGAAGAATACAACCAACGACCACGCCATTCGCGACCAGAGCATCCTGGCGCCATGGCTCGGCACAGCGGAAATAGGCAATACCGGCTTTCGGTTCGTGCGAATCGACATAGAAGACCCGAACAGCTTCGTCCAGCTCAAGGCCGTCCGCGCGGTCTTCATCTATCGCGACCTGGAATACAAAGGCTCGTTTCGATGCAGCGACGAAAGGCTCAATAGAATCTGGCGGACGGGCGCATATACGGTGCACCTCAACATGCAGGACTACCTCTGGGACGGCATCAAGCGGGACAGGCTCGTCTGGATAGGCGACATGCACCCCGAGACGATGACGATATGGTCGGTCTTCGGCGATGTCGATGTAGTCACGAAGAGCCTCGACCTTATCCGCGAAGAAACGCCGCTGCCCAAGTGGATGAACGGCATCAGTTCGTATTCGATGTGGTGGGTGTTGATTCAGTACGGGCAGTACATGCACAGCGGGGACCTCGGCTATCTGGAGCAGCAGCGGCGATACCTGGCCGGACTCCTCGCCGAGCTTGCCAGGTGTGTCGATGATAGCGGACGCGAAACGCTTACAGGCTGGCGATTCCTCGACTGGCCCACCGCAGAGAACGAGCCCGCCATTCACGCAGGCCTGCAGTCGCTGGCGGTAATGACCCTGACAGCCGGCGCCGAATTGTGCGACGTGCTGGATGAGCCGGCCCTGAAGGCCCATTGCCTAAAAGCCGTCGCCAAACTCAAGCAGCACACGCCGGACCCCGCCGGCAGCAAACAGGCCGCGGCGCTGATGGCCCTGGCCGGACTCGCCGACGCAAAGAAACTCAACGCCGAAATAATGGCCGTGGACGGCCCGCGAAGAATGAGCACCTTCTACGGCTACTACGTCCTCCAGGCAAGGGCCCTTGCCGGTGACTACCAGGGCGCCATCGACTGCATCAGGCAGTACTGGGGCGCAATGCTCGACCTCGGCGCCACGACGTTCTGGGAGGATTTCGATCTGGACTGGACGCAAAACGCCTCCCGAATAGACGAGCTTGTCGGCGAAGGCAAAAAGGACATTCACGGCGATTTCGGCAACTACTGCTACAAGGGCTTTCGCCACAGCTTATGTCATGGCTGGGCGTCGGGGCCGACCGCCTGGCTCAGCGAGCACGTCCTCGGCGTCAAGGCCGTCGAGCCGGGATGCAGCGTGGTAAAGATCGAGCCGCACCTCGGCGACCTCGAATGGGCCGAGGGGACATTCCCAACCCCGAAGGGAATTATCAAGGTCCGCCATACGAAGAACGCCGACGGGACGGTATCGAGCAAAATCGAATCGCCAAAGGGCATACGAATCATCCGCAGCCGATAAGGCAGTTCATCAGAGGTTTTGAGATTTGGGTTGAATCGGCGGGGCTGTGCGATTAACCTTGGCTGATGATAAGCGTCCAAAGGCGTATGTGCCGCGTTTGCCGGCGCCGGGGCTTATGATGACAATCCGAATATCCAAACGTTGAAGGAGAAGCAGATTATGAGAAGAAGAGATTTTCTGGCGGCATCGTGCGTGACCGGCCTGGCCGCAGGCACAGCCGCAGCCGCAGCCGGCAACAGAAGGCCCGGCCAGAGGCGCGACTACTACGAGTTGAGGAAATACGAGATTGAGTCCGAGGACCAGAAGACCCGGCTCGATGCTTTCCTGCGCGACGCGGCCGTCCCGGCGCTGAATCGAATCGAGATCTCGCCGGTCGGCGTGTTCTATCCGGCTGAGGGGCTCGGGGCCATATATGTATTGCTGCGGCACAGGTCTTCGAGGTCACTTGCATCGACGACAAGAAGACTGCTGGCAGACGAAGAGTTCGTCCGGAAAGGCGCCGACGTTCTCGATACGCCCGCGGCAAAACCCGCCTACAAGCGAATGGAAAGCTCGATAATGGCCGCCTTCGACGGCATGCGCGAGCTTGAAATACCGAGCAAAAAAGACTCCCGCGTTTTTCAGCTTCGCACCTATGAGAGCCATAGTATCAAGGCCGGCCAGAAGAAGATCGAGATGTTCAACGTCGGCGAAATAGCGATATTCCGCGAGGTCGGGCTCAATCCGGTCTTCTTCGGCGAGACCCTCGCAGGGGCCAAAATGCCCAACCTGACGTACATGCTCGGATTCGACGACGCCGAGCAGCAAAAGGCAGGATGGCGCAAGTTCGGAGGCAATCCCGAATGGCAGAAGCTCCGTGCGATGGAAGAGTACGCCGATAAGAACATAATCTCGAATATCACGAATATCCCGCTCAAGCCCGCAGAATATTCGCAGATATGACGCCTGGCCCGACAAGGCTCTCAATCGCTGTCGCGCGCCTTACAGGCGGCGTCTTTTATTACGACGGTGCATCGGATTCGTTATGAACAGCCCCGTAATCTCCGAGTACATAGCCGACCTGCCCAATATCAGCGGGTCTGAAGACCTCGTCGCCGAGGCGATGTCGCAGCCCGGGCCGTTTTACCTGCCTCGAAGCGGCGTCGATTTCGACGCTATCGGCAGCGCCTTCGCCATAGCCCTGCACATGCACCAGCCCCTCATACCCGCAGGCGGCAGCGACCTAAAGACCGCTCGCGTGATAAGCAATCTCGAAGATATGATGCGCAATCCCGACACCGGCGACAACCACAACGCCTTCGTCTTTCACTGGTGCTACAAGCGCATGGGCGAATTCATACCGCAGCTCGTCGCCGCAGGCCATAAGCCGAGGATCATGCTCGATTATTCCGGCAGCCTGCTGCACGGCCTGTGCCGGATGAAGCAGTCCGACGTCATCGAGAACCTCCGCAAGATAACCTGCGACCCGGCCTATCATCCTTACGTCGAATGGCTGGGCACGGCGTTCGCCCATCCGGTCGCCCCCTCGACGCCCGTGCAGGACTATCGGCTGCACGTCCGCGCCTGGCAGCACTTCTTCGCCGCCCTGTTCGGATTCGAGGCGCTGGCGCGCGTGCGAGGATTCTCGCCCTGCGAAATGGCCCTGCCCAACCATCCGGACGTCTGCTACGAGTTCGTAAAGACGCTCAAGGACTGCGGCTATCGATGGGTCCTCGTGCAGGAGCATACTATCGAGCGAATCGAAGACGGCGGGGGCGTCCATCATCCGCACATCCCGCATCGCCTCGTCGCGAAGAACTCGCTCGGCGAAACCGCCTGCATAACCGCAATCGTCAAGACCCAGGGCAGCGACAGCAAGCTCGTCGGCCAGATGCAGCCTTACTACGAAGCCCAGACCCTTCGGCGATGGGAGCTGGCCGGCAAGAAGATCCCGCCCGTTGTCACCCAGATCTCAGACGGCGAGAACGGCGGCGTTATGATGAACGAATTCCCCTCGAAATATCTCGAAGTAATGGCAGAGGCCTCCGCCGGCGATACCCCGCCGGTAAATATCGGCGAGTACCTCGAATACCTCGACAGTATCGGCATCGCCGAGACGGATTTCCCGCCTGTCCGCCCCGTCATGCAGGGCAGAATATGGGACAGCTTCACCGACGGCGCAGGACCGGACGCCATGGAGAAGCTCATCGCCAACCTCAAAAAGCAGGACAGCCGATTCTGCATCGAGGG
>JAFGCD010000092.1 GCA_016932835.1 Sedimentisphaerales bacterium | reverse complement strand
GGGTCTTCGAGGACTTCCCAAACTTCGTGATAGCAAACACTTAAAGCAATAACTATTGAAAATTGGAGTAGATTTTTATCATAGGAGGATCGAATGTCATCGAACGAACGTAAATCCATTTCAAGACGTGCTTTACTCACGAAAAGCCTTGCCGCCGCAGCTGTTATGGCCTCGACCGCCAATGCGACGCCTGCCGAGCAAACCAGACCAAGACAGTCCGCAACAGGACGAAGACGCCGAATCCCAATCGGCCTGCAGCTTTACTCCGTGCGGGACGACTGCCAGAAGAACCTGCCCGGTACGATTGAAGCGGTTGCTAAAATGGGCTATCAAGGTGTCGAGTTCGCAGGTTATTACGGCCGAAACGCAAAAGACCTGCGAAAGCTCCTCGACGACAATGGGCTCAAGTGCTGCGGAACGCACACAGGCATAGACACGCTTCTCGGGGATAACCTCGCCAAGACAATCGAGTACAACAAAACCATCGGCAACAAGTACCTTATCGTTCCCGGCCTGCCCGGCAAGTACAACAGTTCGCATCAGGCGTGGCTCGACACGGCTAAGCTCTTCAACGAACTCGCCGAAAAAGTCAAAGCCGACGGCATGCTCGTCGGTTACCACAATCACAGCACCGAGTTCAAACCGATGGACGGTGAAATGCCCTGGGACACTTTCTACGGCAACACATCCAAAAACGTCGTCATGCAGCTCGATGTGGGCAACGCAATACACGGCGGCGTGGACCCCCTGCCCTATATTTACCGTTATCCGGGAAGGGCTATCACCGTGCACGTCAAGGAGTTCAGCAAAAAAGATGACAAAGCCCTAATCGGCGAAGGCGACGTCAACTGGCAGGCCTTCAGCGCCCTGTGCAGGGCCGTCGGAGCCACCGAGTGGTACATCATAGAGCATGAGACCTATGCCTATCCGCCGCTCGAATGCGTCGAGAAATGCCTAAAAAATGTGCGGGAAAAGCGGTTGCTATATTGAGATGCGCTTATAATGGAAATGGATTTGTGGAGACCGCATAGAATCGAGCAGGACCAGTGCCTCGAAACGCGAATCGGCCCTCTTAAGCTCTGGCTGCGGCGAAACAGCGACGAGATCCATATCGCCGCAAAATACGACAAGACAACCGACACCGCCAAGAGGGCCTATCCGCCTCGACCTGCCGAGACCCAGAAGTTCACCGGACTGGACTGGGGCCGCTGGGTATGCGGCGACTGCGACAAGGTCCTTCTCAGACCCGCCGCCCCGGACCGGCCTGCAGTCGTACGCCCGGAATTGCCCATCAAGATACCTTCTGGGCAGGAGGCCTTGTTCTTCGTGGGCGTGCCAGTCTGGGTCCAGATCGGCGCCGGCGAGACGGGACAGGTCAGGCTCTGCGAGAAACCGTCCGTCGCCCTCTCGAATATCTGGTTCGGTGACCCGATGTCCGGCGAACTGTGCTACTCCCTGCGGACTCGCGCCAGGAGAAGCGTCTTCGACGCACAGCCCCAGCCCCACAGGGCCGTTTGCCCCGTCACTATCCACAATTCCGCCGCTGCCCAGGTGGATGTCGAAAGATTCTGCATACACGTCGCGCACCTGAGCATTTACCCGGGACAGTCGAGGCTCTGGACAAATGGAGTCAGGATAACCTACAAGGGCGAAGCCGAGAACACCCAGCTTGAGTATTCCAAGAATCCTCCGGACTATGAGAAAGTCGATGCCGTCCTGACTCCGCCCAGAACACCGGTGAAAAAGAGCTTCTCGAAGATAAGTCTCGGCAGCTTCGCATTCTTCGGCGGCGCATGAAATACTCATATTTGAGGTAACAGCAGATGCATCCAGTTATGGCTATCGCCTGGTCGGAAGTCTTCAACAAGGATTTAATAGGTCCGGCTGTGAGGATATTCGCCCTGATCTTCCTCGGCTTTCCGTTTATCCTCGCACTTGCCGCATTGGTCGCTAAGAGCACCAGGAGAAAGCTCTCTCCTCAGGCCAACATGCTCATCCGCAAGGCGATAATCTATTTCGGAACGATAGTCATCTTCATCGCCGTGCTTCACCAGAGCGGATACAGGCTCACCGCCCTGCTGGGCGCAGCCGGAATCGCCGGAATCGCCATCGGATTCGCCTCACAGACCAGCATCTCAAACATAATCAGCGGACTGTTCCTTATTTCCGAAAAGCCCTTCGCCGTCGGAGACGTAATCCAGGTCGGCAATACGAAGGGAACGATTCTCACCATCGACCTGCTCAGCGTCAAGCTGCGAACGTTCGACAACCACCTCATCCGCCTGCCCAACGAAATGCTGATTAAGAGCGAGGTAAGAAACATCACGCGATTCCCCATCCGCAGACTCGATATAAACCTGGGCATCGCATACAAGGAGAATGTCGAGAAGGTTCGGAAGGTCCTGCTGGACATCGCAGAGAAAAATGAATACTGCCTCGACGAGCCTGAGCCGTCGGTGCGATTCGTCAATTTCGGCGAATCGGCCCTTGAATTTCTTTTCGCCGTCTGGTGCGTACAGGCCGACTACCTCAAACTGCAGACCAGGATTATGCAGGACATAAAGGAACGATTCGATGCCGAAGGCATAGAAATCCCATTCCCACATCGTACTCTGTACGCAGGGTCCGTTACCGAGCCGCTGCCGATTCGCGTCGTTGACGGTCGAGAGAACGTTCCCGTCGAGAACGAATCCGCGAAAACACAAAAATGATAGGCCTTAGTGCGCTTCGCAGCGGCCTGTTTTTTGACATCTTGACGAAGTTCCTGCGCAACTTGTGAATAACAGGGTTGATCGCCGACTAAGGCCCTTGAGGAAATCGCAAGGACTGCATAGAACGCGTGAAAGATTGCCGTCGCGTTCACGCAATATGTAAGAAAGGGGGCGGTCAAGATGTGGCTCAAGCCGGATGAGATACTCTCGGAAGACCAGGTCAAATCTGCATTAAGTCTTGTTATCAAGGACGGCATCGCCTCGCAGGCGATGGGCATACTGACAGGAGGTGCATTTCTCGTTGCCTTCGCCGTCAAGCTGGGCGCATCGAACTTTGTCATAGGCCTGCTTGCCGCAATAGGTCCACTGTCGCAGCTTCTCCAATTGCCGTCGATATTCCTCGTCGAGAAGCTCCGCAACCGCCGGGCCATCACGGTCTTCGCCGCGGGAGTAAGCCGGGTATGCTGGCTGGCGGTCGCACTGATTCCTTTTGTCTTCGGGGCCAAGATCGGCATCGCGGTTCTGCTTGTCGCCCTTGTTCTGGTTTCGGCACTGGGAGCGGTCGGGGGATGCAGTTGGAATTCGTGGATGCGAGACCTGATACCTCAGGGCATCCTCGGCTCCTTTTTCTCGAAGCGTATGCGGATATCCACTGGCGTCGGGGTAGCTTTGAGCATTGCCGCAGCGGCCTATCTGGACATCTGGAAGAAGCTGTCGCCGCAACATGAGATCGAAGGCTATTCGATTCTCTTCTTCGCCGGTTTTGTCGCCGGGGCAATAGGCCTGTATTTTCTGGCGAGAACGCCGGAGAAGGCGATGCCGGCACAAGCCGAACGCGTTCCGGTGTTCAGACTCATTGCCCAGCCATTCAGAGACGGCAATTTTCGAAAGCTTATCGCCTTCATGTCGTCGTGGAATTTCGCCGTAAACCTGGCGGGGCCTTTCTTCATGGTGTATATGCTCAAGCGTCTGGGCATGGCCATGTCTGTTATCATCGCACTTTCCATTGTCAGCCAGGTGATGAATTTCCTCTTCCTGCGGGTATGGGGCAGATACACGGACCGCTTCAGCAACAAATCGGTCCTTGCGATATGCGGCCCGCTGTTCATCTTTTCTATTTTAGCGTGGACATTTACGACCATGCCGGAGAAGTACTTCCTGACGATGCCCCTGCTGGTCCTGATACATGTGGTAATGGGCTTATCTTCTGCCGGGGTATCGCTGGCATCGGGCAATATCAGCATGAAACTCGCCCCTGAAGGACAGGCAACAGCATACCTGGCGGCCAACACAATTACAAACTCCGTTGCAGCAGGCATAGCTCCAATCCTCGGAGGGCTCTTTGCCGACTTCTTCTCCACGAAAGAACTCGCCTGGACCCTCGAGTACACCAGCGCCGCGGAGAAATTGACGCTGCCGACACTGAATCTCCAGCAGTGGGATTTCTTCTTCGCTATCGCCTTCCTGATAGGAATATACGCCCTTCACAGGCTCTCCATGGTCGAAGAGGCCGGGCAGGTCGATGAGAAAATAGTCGCTCAGGAGTTGGTCGCCGAGGTCAGAAGCCACGTTCGTCTGCTGTCGTCGGCCGAGGGTTTGTGGCAAATGGTCAGCTTTCCATTCTCGATTATACGGGGCCTGTCCGGTAGAATAAGACCCAAAGCAAATGCCAAGACAAACTTCAATAAGGATTCCGGACAATGACAATGAAAAAAGCAAAAATCATCGTACTGATAGTCGCGCTGATCCTGTTTCTGATTGTTGTGTTTCAAAACACCCAGGCCGTCGAGACCAAATTCCTGTTGATAGATTTCACCATGCCCAGGGCACTGCTGCTGATTCTCACGTTCCTCGTCGGCCTGATCACGGGCATGATCATCGCAAGCTATATCCTTAGAGTGCCCCGCCCGAAGAAGCCCGAGCTTAACGAGACAAAGCAAAGCTAAGCACTATATCGACGCTCACCCAGGCAGCGCAGGCAATGCCGAACTGCTCTTGCCGTCCCCGGCGTAATGCCTTGCAACTGCGACTTCCAGGCTGAACAGTGTAGAATGTAAACCTCATCAGAATCCCGAAAAGGCCGATGCAATATGCTCAAGCGATGGAAAAAATCGAAACGAAAACGGTTTGCGAAAATCCCTGGTGGAAATATATGCTCGACGAGTTTGAAATTCCCGCCGGCCCCTCGGGCCAATACCACTACGTCCGCACGAACGGATCGAGCATGGTCATACCCCTGACCGATAGCGGCGAAATTATAATGGTGAACCAGTATCGGTATCTCGGCGACCGCGAGAGCATCGAGTTTCCCTGCGGCAGCGTCGAGACCGGCTGCGACTATCTACAGACGGCCCGCCATGAACTGCAGCAGGAGACCGGCTACAACGCAGGGCAAATCCGAGAGGTGGGCCAGTTCAATCCGTACAACGGCGTCACCAATGAGATATGCAAGGTATTCTTAGCCAGCAACCTGCAGGAATCCACCGCCAAGCCGGACGCGACGGAGGAATTCGAGGTTCTTCGCCGCACGCACGGTCAGATCGAGGCAATGATCCGCAACGGAGAAATATGGGACGGAATGACACTCGCCGCATGGATGCTGGCAAGAAACCAGATCAATGGCCTGGATGCAAGCTAACCACAGAATCCCATTCATTGAAGTCCCACGTCAGCTTCTTATCTATGAGCAACTTGGCACAGTAGGCGTCCAATTTGCTGCCGGCTTCAGCATATTGTGTGAGGGCCGGGTGTGTGTAGCCGATGCACCAGCCATAAGAACATTCAACTGTAACACAAACCAGACAAATCATTAAAACCATGCCGTGTGTTATAGCTTGCATCATAGTTTCTCC
>JAFGCD010000091.1 GCA_016932835.1 Sedimentisphaerales bacterium | reverse complement strand
GGATTTCGGGCAGTTCGAGAAGGAGGATTTCGATACTGTGAAGTTCACAATCGAATTGCAGCCGAGGTCGAATCAGCAGTTCGAATATGTTCTGAGGACTTATCACGGCGTCAGGACCGAGGACTGGAGAGAAAGATAAAAATTCACCGTGTCGGTCGAGGCCGAGCGGGGACACGTTATAGTTTGCTCAAGATTGAAACAGCCCGCGCTATTTCATCCCGGCGGGACTCGATGGCCCCTGGGTCTTTGGTGAATGTGGTCATGTCTTTTGTTATCTCGGCAGGCACTTCAAGCAGGGCCGAGTACTCTTTCTTCTGCCGGTCGGAGAGCTTGGCCTGCTTTGCATCGAGGAGTCTCTTCAGCATTGCAAGGTACTCGTAATCTTCCACGCCGTCTCTGAGCATCTCCCATCTGATACTATCGACGGGACCGTCGAGAACGGGCGCGGACGGTTGGGCGCCGGCAGCGGCGACCGGGGGATATATGAATCTGCCGTCGCCGTTGCCCCAGGGTCTCTTCTCGCCCTTTGGGGTGCTGTAGCCGGAAGTCCAGCCCATGGGGTCCTCATACGGATTCTGCGGGTCATCGGGATATGCGGCGGCGCTCGTCCAGTAGTTTGTCTGCCAGACGAGTATGCCCTCGATATTTCGCTGCCAGCTTTGCCACAGCCATATCCGCATCTCCGTAGCGGGGTGATCGATGAAGAGAGTGCAATACGGCTCCTTGGGCCCGGTGCAGACGTACCACCAGAACTTGTCGCCGTGTGCCCTTCGGTCTTCGGCGGCGGCGTGGCGGTAGAGATCGGAGACAACGCAGTAGATATTCGGCCCGCCGGCGAGTTGCGGCTCGGGCTGTTCGGTGAGCATCCGCGGAATTTTCGGGCAGTATCGCTTGAGCTTCTCGAAGCCGTTCATGACAAAGCCGTATTGGTCGGGGCTCGGCTCATCGAACCAGTATATGTAGGCTTCGTCGAGCCAGTGCATCTCGGAGAGGTGTTTCTCCAATTGCCTGCAGTAAGATTCGAGAATGATCGGGTACTCGGGGTCGTCGGCGTTGAAGCCGAGCAGTTGCGGTTCGTAGATGGCGTGAAAAGTCCCGCCGCCCAGGCCGGGGATAGTCATCCGAAACGAATTGAAGTTGTAGTGGTCGATTCCGCGGGCCATCGCCTTGTCCCAGGCCGAGAAATCGAATTTGACTTTCAGCTTGTCTGGCGGGGCGACAAGTCCTTCGCGTTTCTCGATATTGAAATCGCCGCCGGCCAGTAGCTCTTTACCGGTTCCGGCATCTTTGAGAGAGACATCATCGAACCAGACAAGGCCTATGCGTTCGCCGGCATCGGTCCATGTCGTAGCCCTGAGCATGGGCCTGACATATTTTGCCCCTTCGGGGAAATCTCTCAGTTTGGCTTCGAAGAGCTGCCATTTACCGTCGCCCTTGAGTGTAATATCGTTATTCCTGCCGCTCATCCAGTTGCCGTCTTTATCGTAGTGGTTCAGGGCGATTCCGAATCGATGCCCCGGCACGGCTGTGCGATACCAGAAGCAGGCGTCCAGTCCTGCGGCGGGTATCTCTATCAGCGGACGGTAGGTCGTCGTAGTATTGACCTGAGTGTTGTCGTCGTAGATCAGCAAACAGCCGGTGCCGGTATGGCTTTCGTTATCGACTATGCGAAGCCCCTCCCAGTCGGCGTACTTTGTGGAAACGGGCGGCCTGACGTCGGGCCATGTCACCTTGATTTCGTCGAGCGGTGCGGGGTCGTAAGGCGATATGTGGTGTTCGCTGAAGTTCGCCCAGTACTTCTCAAGGACGCTGCGTTTCTGTTGCGGGTCGGAAATTTTTTGGTAGCGAAACACGTTTCCCGGCGAAAAGCCGAAGGCCGTCACGCAAGTCATCTTGTCCGGCAGGGTGAAGTCATAGACTTCGACGTTCAGCGCAACGTTTGCTTTGTAGTCCTTACCGGTCAGCGTAATTGCGCCAGTATAAGTTCCCGGCGGAATTGCGCGCGGCGTTTTGACGCGAATCCAGAGAGGCTTGTTGGTGTTTGCCTCGATGTCTATCGGGCCTTTCAAGGGCGGCAGCGGGTCGGGCCACAGGCCCGGCGTCGAGCTTTTGTCGGTCGGGATGGTGACATTTACGTATCGAACTTCGAGAATCTCCACATTCCCCGCACCGATGGAGCCTCCTGCCGGCCCCTTCAGATCGGAGCAGGCGACAGACAGCATTTTCAAAGGCGAAGCCGGTCGAATCACTAATTGAGCGGCCTCTGTTTCGTTGCGGGCCATTCGTATCGTAATCGCACGACTCGTTGTTTCGGGCGGCGATTTTTGCGGGCTTATCTTCCATCCCGACGAGGCCCACCACAAAGCGACCTCTGCAGTTGAGCCTTCCAGCGCCCGGCCGAATTCGGAATTGAGATAGTCGTTGCTCCCGGCCGCGGCATTAAGAGCAGTGAGGAGCATAATGACAAACAGAGTTTTCTTTCGCATGGTCTAATCGCCTTTCAAGCAGAATTCAGAAACCGGCACGCCCGAAGAGTCTCGGCAGTCCACCGGGATTGTCCCATGACTTCGTCTGTCCCGTCAAGGGTCAATCCGTCCGCCCTGGCCGTGTACAGCCGGCAGGATTTCCGAATCCATGGCAGAAAAAGAGCGTTTCTTTTCAGTAATTTCGATTGGTTCGGACAATCGGCATCCGAGAATATTTCTGTCGAAGTAAGACCTTTTTAATCAAAGGTTTACAGAAAACGCCCCCGCCGTAAGCAGCCGGGCGATACAGGGGGATTCTGCGGTTTTTCAAAAAAATTCCGGATTTCTGTTGAACGAAATCCGCCGAAGTCGTATAGTGTATTAGAATGATAATACACTAATACGCAATAAAGATCGGATGCTTATGCTATTGGAAATCGAACATCACAGCGGCAGGCCCATTTACCGGCAGGTAATCGAGCAGATTCGTCGCCGGATAATGGCCGGTCAATTGGCAGCCGGAGAGCAGCTTGTCCCGGTCCGCGATCTGGCGGCGCAATTGCGCGTCAATCCGATGACGATCAGCAAGGCCTACTCCCTGCTCGAACTCGAAGGCCTGCTTGAGAGGCGAAGGGGCGTGGGGTTGTTTGTCGCCAAGCTGCGAAAAGACCAGAAGGCTCGCGCGGAAGTCGATCTGTTAGATGATGTTGTGTCCAAGGCTGTCACCACGGCGATCCAGTTCGGCGTGCCCAAAGCAAAGCTGGCCGAGATGCTGGATAAGCTATATCACAAATACGATTCGAAATCGAGGAGTAACTCTAATGACTGACAACAATACTATAGTACAGATAAGCGGTCTGTCGAAAAGGTTCGGCGCGACGCAGGCCCTTGACGCAGTGGACCTGGAGATTCGTCCGGGCAGTATCATCGGCCTGCTCGGGGCCAACGGCGCCGGCAAGAGCACCTTGCTGCGGCACATAATAGGACTCTACCTGCCAGACGAAGGCCGGTGCACGACCTTCGGGCGCCAAGCCAAAGAACTCGGTCCCGAAGAACTCGGCAGAATCGGCTATGTGCACCAGGAAGGCGAGCTTCTGGACTGGATGAAGGCGGAACAGTTGATTAGATACGTCAGCGCGTACTATCCCGACTGGAACACGAGGCTCGAAAGAGAATATATCGCCGACTTCGAGGTTTCACTCGATGCCCGCGTCGGCTCGCTGTCACCGGGCCAGCGCCAGAAGCTGGCGATACTGCTGGCCATCGGTTTCGAGCCTGACCTGCTGATACTGGATGAGCCCGCTGCCGCCCTGGATCCCGTCATGCGGGCCAATTTTCTCGACCTGCTGCTCAATATCATCCAGGATGAGAACCGTACGGTAATCATCTCGTCGCATATTCTCAGCGACGTTGAGAAGGTGATAGATCACGTAGTGATCATGAGGACCGGCAGGATTGTTTTGAGTTGCGGGTTCGACGAACTGCGTGAGCGCTTCAGCAAGGTGCGCGTCAGCGCGGTCAGCGGCGAATTGCCCGCCGAACTGCCGTTCACCAATGTCCTCGATTGCCGGCGTGCCAACGGAGAGGCGATTCTCACGATTGAGGATTGCCCTGCAGAGCGGCTCCGTGATCAAGCCGAACGTCTCAATTGCCGCGTCGAAATAGAAACACTGCCTCTGGAAGATATATACAAGATTGTCGTCGGCCAAAAGACGCCCGTTGCTGGAGCGGCAAGATGAGTATCCTGAGCGTCAATCTAAAACATTTATACCAGCGTCGCGGCATGTGGCTGATTTACGCCCTGCTGAGTCTTCCTGTTTTTCACATAGTCATTGCACCGTTGAGAAATCACGAGCCGGGCAAGGGTTGGTATGTCGGGCCGGTGATGTTCGCTTTCGTCATCGGCCTTTTGACGACGTTGCCGCAGACAGATGTTCTCTCGAAGCCCTTCTCTTATTGCCTGCCTGGCCACCGCCGCGTTATTCGCAAATACATATTCTCGACAGCCTTAGCGACCGGCCTGGTTTGTTCGATGTTCTTTCTTACCTATCACAACCTCTTCGGCCGGCAAATGCCGCTGGTGCTCTGCTCGGCCTTCTTCGCGGCGCTGACGTTTTATCTGGCAGGGGTGGTCCCTGCCCTGATCGGCATGAAAACGGGCGTGGCGCTCTTCATATTACTGCCCGTGACTGTCGTTGCAGGGGAGCACTATGAGCTGGACATTTTTCTGGAGCGGCTCATTGTCGAACAAATCTATCCGACGATCCTGACAGGTATAATCAGCGGTATTGCGATGTGGCTGTGGCTGAGCAGGAAGGCGTTGGCCCGGCGGTACTGCAGCGGTTCGTGGACAGGATTCCTTGATGTGTTCAACGCAGAGAAGCTCCGCCGCTCTGCGAATGCCGCCTTAGCAGCGAGACCAAACAAGCACCCGAAGCCGTGGGTAGAAAAATGGTTTCTCTCGCGAATGAACAAATATGATTACAGCGGGCCGGGAAGGTATATCTGGGGAACGCTGTACAGCACGTCGGCCCCGGCGGTATCCCAGTGGCCGAATCTGTTGCTTCTTGCCCTGGTGGTTGCGATCATGTTCGGTTATGCAGGCGGTGAGGCCGGTTTCGTATTCGTGTTGCTGCCGGCAATGGTAGTTCTGAACCGGCATCTGGCCCCCATCAATTCGACAATGCTGATTCCGCCGGGCCGGCGCAGAAGATTCACTACCGCTTTGGGCCTGGCCGTTACCGACGCCGTAATGCTTTGCATTTTCACGCTGATCGTATCGGGCCTGTCGAGCCTGCTTGCGAGATTGGTGCCGACCTTCACTATAAGCGGGATTACTTTCACGCTTCGGGCCATTGACCCACGTCTCGCCCTGGCGCCTTTGATATTTCTGCCGGTTACCTCGGCGGTGCAATTGTATTTCCACAAGACATCAATGGTTCTTATGTCCGGCGTGCTTATTCTGCTTTTCTATCTGGTTGTCATCGCGGTTATTATCCGGCAAGACTATCTGAACGTTCTTTTGAGTTCAGTTGTTGTAAGCCTTCCGGCGGTTATTCTGCTGACCGTAAGCTGGGCAATCTTCTTGCTGGTTCTTCGTCATGTTTGCTCGAAGCAGTGTCTGATTAAATAAGAAACGGCGCGGCCCGTGCTCTGGCGTAAGCAACTGCCTCATGCAAAACTTAGAACTGTTCGGATTCGATTGTGTGGGGCAGGTGTCGCAGAGGGCAGTCGCTGCATTTTGGTTTCGGTTTGCAGAAGTCTTTGCCCAGCCGGACTATCAATGCATGGTATTCGTTGAAAAGCCGAAAATCTTCGATCAGATTCGACTGAAACAAATCCTGCAACTGCTCGTACCCGGCGTCGGGCTCAATCAGGCCGTGACGTACGGCGATGCGGGCGGTATAGGCATCGACTACAAAGACAGGCCTGTCGAACGCATAAAGCAAAATAGAATCCGCCGTCTCCGGCCCGATCCCCTTAATGCCCAAAAGCTCTGCCCTTAGTCGATGAGTATCCATCGCTTCGAGGTCTTCCAGCCGGCCGGCGCAGTTGTCGAACAGCCAGGCAAGGAAGCTTTTCAGCCTTTTCGCTTTTATGTTGAAGTAGCCGGCCGGGCGAATAAGCTCGGCAAGCTCGGCCTGGTCGAGATTGTTCATCGCGTGAACAGTCAAACAGCCGGCGGCCTTCAGGTTGGCAATGGCCTTTTCGACATTTGCCCAACTGGTGTTCTGCGTAAGTATCGCACCGACGATAATCTCGAATTGCGTATCCCCCGGCCACCAGTGCTGCGGGCCGAAGCTGTCGTATAGAATCTCGTAAATTTGGGTCAGTTGTTCGCCTGTCATCCTATTACCTGTTGTAATATCATTCTGCTTAAAGTAAACTCTGCACGATTAGTGTTACGTGGTCAACTGATTTTCCGAACTCCAGAGACGTAAGTGGCGAAAAAGACGAACAAAAGCAAGGCGACACAAGCGAAAGAACACGGCATCGTCGGCGCGAGCCAATTATTCAACTTCGCCCGCGATTCATATCTTGAGAGGACCAGTCGTCCGATTTACGCCGTCTGGTTCCTGCTGCCTTTCATCGTTTTCTACGAAGTGGGCACAATCCTGATAAACACGAATGTCCTGAACCGATTCCAGATTCGCGTTGTTGCATTTGTATGGCTCAGAGACCTGCTCGATTCGATAGGTATCGGCGGCAAATTCGCGTGGGCCGCGCCCCCGTTGGTTGTCATCGCGATTCTGATCGGGCTTCAAATATCTTCGCGCAAGTACTGGAGCTTCGACATCAGGGACGTCTTGCCCATGGCCGCCGAGTGCATTGCGCTGGCGGTTCCGCTTATCGTTCTGGGCCTGTTTCTCAACAGCCCAGCCGCGCCGCCAGGCCAGGGTGATGCCGTCAGCGGTGTAGCCGTACAAGTTCAGAGCCATTTTGCATCCGCCTCTGTCGATGCCGCGCCCCTGCTGGCCTCGGAGACGAATCCATCTTCGTCGAACCGCGTCTTTCTGGCGAATATTGTCACGGGAATAGGAGCGGGCATTTATGAAGAGTTGGTCTTTCGCTTGATTCTGATATGCGTTCTTATGATGCTGTTTCAGAACTTGCTGGGACTGTCATCGAGGAGTTCTGTGATACTATCGGTCCTTATTTCCGCAGCCTTGTTCAGCGCCCATCATCACATAGTATTCCTCGACGGGCGGCTCGGGCGCATCACGGATTTCAACTGGACTGAGTTCTCTTTCAGGACCATGGCGGGAATCTACTTCGCTATGCTCTATGCAATTCGCGGTTTCGGTATCACGGCCGGGACTCACGCCTTCTACGACATCATCGCCACTATTGTAAACGCGATATTCTTCCACGTACGGTAGTCCGGGGAAGGGCGTTTTTTTTGCAGCTTCTCTTGAAAAAAAATCCGTCGCCGTTAGTCTTGCGGGTTTCTGAGTTTGCAAAATAATCGTCCTATAAGCGGGCCAATCCGCCTTATCAGTACTGAGAATAAGCTTGAAATAAAGGCGCAATTCTTGTATAATAACAACACAATTGAAGTCGATGGTTTGTTTGGGATAAGCCTTTATGGAAACACCTCGCATCAACGTAGCAATTGACGAATTGACCTTCAGCCTTTTCCAAAGACCGCTCCATCCGGAACTCTTCCAGATATACTCGCAACGACAGTTGATGACCGAAAAGTATGAGGCGATTATCTGGGTCACCGGATGCACCCACGTTATCAGTGTCTTCGCGGGCGATACGTGTCTTACCGAAGTGGTAAGCGGGCCGGGGCAGATGCTTCCGCACCGCGGGCTGATTGAGAGATTCCAGTTCCGCGGGCCGAGAAGCCACAAGTGCACGTTGAGCAGGGGTGTCAGCTATATGACCGATTTCCAAATCGAGAAGATGAGCAGCGACCTGTATCGCCAGAGCCATATCGATCTCGAACGCTTCGCAAGGAATCGCGGCATATTCGTCAAGTTCCCCGAACAGCAGATTGACAAGCTCGAGCCCTTCTGCTACGTCGATTTCGAGGCCAGAAGGACGGAGCTGCACATTCATACCTTTGCCGCCTATCCCGAACAGGTGACAATGGTCAAGACCCAGTCACTGTTCGACTTCCAGTAACAGGCGAATCGCCGCTCGGCTTCGAGCTTACTGAGAAGCCGAGTTGATCACACCTGTCTGCAGCACAACGAATCGCCGTATTCCGCCGCCAGAGCTCCACGGCTTTAGCCCTGTCGCCGCCGGCGTTGAACTTACCCGCAACAAAACGAATCGCCTCCGGCAGTTCACAATTCTCCGCAAAAACCACCTATGAACTTGCCAAACAGCAAGCAGACCCTTGCCCGCTTTTCAGCACGCTGGCGAGAGCAAACTGGGGCCTAATGCGTATATGTTCCTGTTATGGGCTGGGTGTCGGCTTCAGAGCGGATTACTTCGTTTCCGAATTCTTTGGGCGACGATCATTCACCTTGTAGCCTTCGGGAGGACGAAACTCGAACACCTCATCCGGGATTGCAGGATTGAGCACGACTTTTTCAAACCTGTAAAGATTCTTTTCCTGCTTGCTTCATCGCGTAAATCTCGATACGATTTTCTTCGGTGAGTTGTCGATATTCTCTCATAAGTGTTCCTTAACT
>JAFGCD010000008.1 GCA_016932835.1 Sedimentisphaerales bacterium | reverse complement strand
TCATGTAGGAGGGGGCGTTCTATGGCCGCGATTTGCTCAAAAAGTCATTAAAAATGCCCTTGATTCTCCGGGTTCGGACGGTTAGGTTATGGGCTTTGAGCGGTTTGTTTGATGCAGAGATACATTTAGGATATGGCGGTATGGCGGAGAAGTTGCCGGTCATAATCGATAATCGGGGTGAGAACACGGTGGTGCTCGCCCTTCAAAGACCCCTTCACAACCTTCAAGAGATGGATTCAGCAGTGGTGGAAAAACAAGTTGTTTCTAAAAAGAGAGTCGCTGCCCATGGTGAGGTCTATACCCGGCAGCGAGAAGTCAATGCCATGCTTGATCTGGTCAAGCAGGAAACCGAGCGGATTGATTCGCGTTTTCTGGAGCCTGCCTGTGGTACGGGTAATTTCCTGGCCGAGATACTGGCACGGAAATTGAGGGTTGTTGAGACGAGGTATAAGAAGAGCCAATTGGAATATGAGCGGAATGCGGTGCTTGCGGTGTCTTCAATATATGGGATTGATTTGTTGGAAGACAACATTCATGTATGTCGAAAGAGATTATTTGGAATCTTTGACCAAGAATACGCTACTCTGTTCATAGACACCGCTAACGAGAAATGTCGGAACACCGTCCGGTATATCCTGGAACTCAATATCATCCGCGGCGATGCGCTCACTCTGAGGACCGTTGGCGAGGACCCGCAGCCGATAGTCTTTTCTGAATGGTCGCCGGTCAATGGCAGTATGCTCAAGCGGCGTGATTTTACTTTCCACGGCCTGCTGGAACACGAGCATATTAAGGGTCTGCCACTGTTTTCCGATCTCGGTGAGGATGTCTTTATCCCGGAGCCGGTAAAAGAATACCCGCTGGCGCACTTCCTGGAGGTCGCCTATGCTTACGAGAGATAATTACAATCCGGATGTGCTGTCCTGCCTTGCCAACCTGAGCAGTGATGAGGTGTTCACGCCGCCGCAGTTAGTCAATCAGATGCTTGATTTATTGCCCGTAACCATCTGGAGCGATAGAAACGCAACATTCCTCGACCCCGTTTGCAAAACCGGCGTATTTCTGCGTGAGATCGCTAAACGGTTGGATACGGGGCTGAAAAAGAAGATTCCGGACAAGCAGGCCAGGCTCAATCACATTTTCGCGAAGCAGCTCTATGGTATCGCGATTACCGAATTGACTGCACTGCTGTCCCGGCGGTCGGTTTATTGTTCTAAAACCGCTGACGGCAAATATTCCGTTTGTGAGACATTCGACGAGCCGCAGGGAAACATTCGCTTCAAGGAAATCAGCCATAGCTGGGAAAATGGTCGCTGCGTCCGGTGCGGGGCCAGCGAAGCCAATTATGAGCGAGGTGAGGGTCTTGAGACCCACGCATACCAGTTCATTCACACAGCTAGTCCAGAGGAGATATTCAAAATGAAATTCGACGTTATTGTCGGCAATCCGCCGTATCAGTTGGATGATGGGGGCTTCGGAAGGAGCGCATCTCCGATATATCACAAGTTTGTTCAGCAGGCCAAAAAGCTGAATCCTCATTTCCTCACGATGATTATCCCATCCCGCTGGTTCACGGGGGGCAAGGGTTTGGATGAGTTCAGAGCTTCGATGCTCACTGACAATCGCGTGCGCTCATTTGATGACTATCTCGCTGCATCGGACGCTTTCCCGGGGGTGGGCCTGAAAGGCGGCGTTTGTTACTTCCTCTGGGACCGGGACAATGCCGGGTCCTGCCGAGTTACCACCCATTTTAAGAATTGGCCTGCCTCGACAGCGCATCGTCCACTTCTTGAAGATGGCACTGACGTGTTTATCCGCTTCAATGAAGGGGTATCGATCCTCAAGAAGGTTGTTGCTGTCGAGGGTGGAAAACCCCTATCTGTGGGCCTGCCTGACAGCAAGCGTTTCGACCGGCTGGTGAGTTCCAGAAAGCCGTTCGGGCTGGAGACGAAGTTCAAGGGCAAGACAGCCAAGCGCGCCGGCGATGTGCTCGTCTATCAGAACGGCGGTACGGGATACACGCCAAGAAGTTCTATCACGACTGGCACTGACCTCATCGACAAGTGGAAGGTCTATGTGGGCCGGGCAGCGCCGGGGACCGGGAACAGAGATACCTACCCGCACAGGATCATTAGCACGCCATTCGTTGGAGAGCCAGGTAGCATCTCGTCGGAAACGTATCTCTGCATTGGCCCGTTCGACTCGAAGACTGAGGTGGAGAGTGTCTTGTCGTACCTCTTCTGTCGGTTGACTCGCTTCCTAATCCTGCTGCACAAGCCATCGCAAGACACAACGCGAAAGGTCTACACTTTCGTGCCAATCCAGAAGTGGACCAGGCGGTGGACGGACAAGGCCTTGTACAAACGCTATGGCCTTACTGAGAACGAGATCGCGTTCATCGAATCGATAGTTCGCCCGATGGAGGTTAATGATGAATAAGGAACAAGCGCTTGCGGTTTTCGAGGATTATAAGATTCGCAGATTCTACGACGAGCAAGATGAAACGTGGTATTTCTCCGTGATTGATGTTGTGAGAGCGTTGACTGACAGCGCCAATCCACGAGATTACTGGTTTAAGATGAAGATTCGCGTTAAAACGGAGGATGGCCTTGAACTGTCGACAATTTGTCGACACTTGAAAATGAAAGCGCCGGACGGCAAGATGCGCCAAACCGACTGCGCGAACGTGGAAGGATTGCTTAGAATCATCCAATCTATCCCATCACCCAAGGCGGAACCCTTTAAGCAATGGCTTGCCAGAGTAGGTTATGAACGCATTCAGGATATGAGTGACCCTGCCCGTTCGCTTGACCGCGCCCGAGAATACTGGCAGCAGCACGGGCGGAGCGAAAAATGGATTCAGCAGCGGATGATGGGGCAGGAGACCCGCAATAAACTGACCGATTACTGGAAAGACCACGAGATCAAGGGCGAAAAAGAATACGCCATTCTGACCAATATCATTCATAAAGAATGGAGCGGGGTATCGGTTAAAAAGCATAAGGAAATCAAGGGCCTCAAGACCCAGAACCTTCGGGACCATATGAACGAGGCGGAGCTTATCTTTACCGCCCTTGCGGAGCTTTCCACCCGCCAGATTGCCGAAAGCGTTGAGGCGACCGGAATGGGCGAGAACACCGACGCCGGGAAAAAAGGCGGCAAGATAGCGAAAAAAGCCCGTCTGGAGCTGGAACACAAAACGGGCAAGCGCGTTGTAACCGGCGAGAATTTCCTTCCACCGGGCGCCCAACGGAAGAAACTCAAGGAGAATTCCGATGAGCGCTGACAGGTTTTTTCCACCGCGCCCTGAATGCAGGCCTGCCATTTATGCCTACGAGGACACCAACCCTCAATACAAAGGGCTTTTGAAAGTCGGCTATACGACGGGCGATGTGCGGGCGCGGGTGGCACAGCAGTATCCGACGCGGAGACCCGGCAAACCGCCATACCGTATTATTCTCGAAGAAACGGCGATGCGAAACGACGGTACGACCTTCACCGACCGCGAGGTCCACCGATGCCTGCGAAACATGGGGATTAAGAACCCTGATGGCGAGTGGTTCGAATGTTCGGTGGATGCGGTAAAAGCGGCGGTGATTGCCGTTAGATCCGGGGAAACTGGCGAAAGAAGCCGCACGTTCGATTTCAAGATGCGTCCCGAACAGGAAGAGGCCGTGGAGAAAACAGCGGCCTATTTCAAGCGCGCCCAAAAGGAAGACCCCGACAAGACGCCGCATTTTCTGTGGAATGCAAAGATGCGCTTCGGCAAGACCTTTGCCGCCTATCAGTTGGCCAGAAAGATGAAATGGCGCAAGGTCCTGGTGCTTACCTTCAAACCGGCGGTACAGAGCGCCTGGGAAGAGGACTTAAAGTGCCATGTTGATTTCAAAGGCTGGCAATTCATTTCGCGAGCCGGACTTTCGTATGAAGATGCCGACAAGGAGAAACCTTTTGTCTGCTTCGGCTCGTTTCAGGATTACCTCGGGAAAAATCAGAGCACCGGCGGAATTAAGCGCAAGAACGAATGGGTGCATACCATCAATTGGGACTGCGTTATATTCGATGAATACCATTACGGTGCATGGCGGGAAAATGCTAAGGAGCTGTTTGAGGCGGAGGATAAGAAAGAACGGGAGTTCGGTGAAGGCGAAGGGCTTGATTATTATGATGAAGACGTTATGCCGATCACTACTCACGCCTATCTGTACCTCTCCGGGACACCATTTCGGGCGATTGCGTCGGGTGAGTTTATCGAGGAGCAGATTTTCAACTGGACTTATTCGGATGAGCAGCGGGCCAAGCAGGAATGGCAAGGCGAAAATAACCCTTATTCCTGCCTGCCCCGCATGGTGTTGATGACGTATCAATTGCCGGACGCGATTCGGGAAATCGCTATGCAAGGGGAATTTGATGAGTTTGACCTGAACGTATTCTTTTCGGCAGAAGGAAGAGAGGAAAATGCGAAGTTCAAATATGAGGAGGAGGTGCAGAAGTGGCTGGATTTGATACGGGGCGCATTTCAGGCGACCACGGTGGACAACCTGAAACTCGGGGCAAAGAAGCCGCCTATGCCGTTTTCGGATGTTCGTCTGCTCAATGTGCTGTCCCATACTTTCTGGTTTCTTCCGAGTGTGGCGTCATGTTATGCCATGCGCAAACTGCTTCAAAAGAGGCAAAACAAGTTTTATCGCGACTACCAGGTGGTAGTAGCAGCGGGAAGCGCGGCCGGGATCGGTGTCGAGGCTCTGCCTCCCGTTAAACATGCGATGGATGACCCTTTGCAGACAAGAACAATTACACTTTCTTGCGGAAAGCTGACCACTGGCGTTACGGTAAGACCATGGACAGGGATATTGATGCTGCGAAATTCTTCAAGCCCTGAAACGTATTTTCAGGCGGCATTTCGTGTACAGAATCCCTGGGTGATTATGAATCCCGATGGAGACGCACCTAATCGTGAGCAGATTATCAAAGAAGAATGCTACGTTTTTGATTTTGCACCGGACAGGGCTTTGCGGCAGATCGCCGATTATAGCTGCCGGTTGAATGTTGAGGAGTCAAACCCTGAAAAAAAGGTAGAGGAGTTTATAAGCTTCCTCCCCGTGCTGGCCTATGACGGCAGTTCCATGAAACAGATCGATGCGGCGGGCATTCTGGATATAGCCATGAGTGGGACATCCGCAACACTGCTGGCACGGCGATGGGAAAGTGCTTTGCTCGTGAATGTGGACAATGCCACTTTGCAGCGCTTGATGAGCAATGAAGCCGCTATGCAGGCGCTTATGAACATCGAAGGTTTTCGGAATCTGAATCAGGATATCGAAACCATCATCAATAAATCCGAAGCGGTGAAAAAAACGAGGAAGCAGAAAAACGACGAAGAACTCACCACCAAACAGAAGAAGGAACTGACAGACGAGGAGAAGGAATACAAGAGCAAGCGAAAACAGATTCAGCAAAAGCTCATCAAATTCGCTACTCGCATACCGGTATTCATGTATCTGACCGATTACCGGGAACGATGCCTCAAAGATGTTATCACACAACTGGAACCGGGTTTGTTCAAGAAAGTAACCGGCTTGACCGTAAAGGATTTCGAGTTGCTCGTCAGCCTTGGAGTCTTCAACAGTGCGTTGATGAATGACGCGGTTTATAAATTCAAACGGTATGAGGATGCCAGTTTGGTCTATCTCGGAATAGACAAGCATGAAGGCGAAGATATTGGCCTTTTCGATACGGTGCTAAGCGTAGCCGATTATCAGGCAACCTTTGAGAACGTAGCCGAAGGAGCATAAGGATTCTTTCACCCCCGGAAGATCATTGCAGCAGGTAATAGAACCAGCAAAATCATGAAGCAGATAGACGAAACAATCGCCGCCCACGGCGGCTGGCCGATTGTATTCACGACGAGCAAATCTAAATAGGAGAGGAATATGCGTCATTATGAATATGATAAAGATACCTGTGACGGCTGGAAATCGTATCCAGTCCGCGTAGCACTTCACAACAGAGTTTCCGGCTGCTGCTCCCAGCCTCTGGTATTAGTCCAAAGTATGGGTGGAGGTTTTGTTACCGCCAATTGCTATGAGTGCGGCAGGAAGGACACCCTCAGTGAGTCTGAGTTTAAAGGATTACGGCTCATGGTGAGCTGCCCGGAATGCAAACGGGTTATGGCACATGGATATATCGACAAGAACTACTCCTACCACTGTGAAGGCTGCCAGTTGTATATCCGACTTGCAGATCTGCTTCCTTACTGGCAGGACCTGAAACAATGAAACACATCGACAGAATAAGAGAAGCCCACGGCGGCTGGCCAATCAGATAGGTGCTAAAACAGAAAATGAGTTACACAAGGCAAGACACTGCCGGAGAGGAAAATTGAATGGCGCGGAACTACTCGCCTAAGACCTTTTTGCGGCAGACGCCGAATAGGATCCTGAAGGGATATTTTGCCCGCAAAAACCTGCTCGGTGAAGTTGATTTCGACGCCCTTGGCAAGATGGAAATCGATCCGATTCTTGAGGCGGTCAGCAGGCTCCCGAAGCGGGACAACAATGGGATCGAGGCTGACTTCGCGATGGCCTACGAAATGGCGTGCGAGAAAGGCGTCGAGCTTCTCATGAAAGAGGCCCGGTTCCCTATTCACAATCTGGACCTGTCCGGTGTGCTTGAGAACATGGAGAATCATTACGAGACGGCGCTATGGTTTCTGATGAGTCATCCAAATGTGTTCAACGTGGCTTACTGTTTCGACTTTATGGACCGGATTGGGAGCTGGAAACGCCGCTATGTCGGTGAAGGCCGGGCGCCTGCGGTGGAGGAGAAGGCCAAAAATGAACTGGCTCGTGCCATAAGTGCGTTCTACAAGAAGACGCAAGGTCGTGGACGGCATTGCAGAGTTGACAACTATCTGAGGGACGACCCGGAACGGCACTGCTACTTCGCCTATCCGGAAGACTACGCCACAACGGATATGGGCTATGATGAAAGCGGTCAGTTTACTCACTGGCCCAGACGTTCGGCGTTCGAGGTCATCTTTGTGTACAGACCGCAGAGCGGTAGCCTGGAGATATGTGCAAAGGGCAGCAGAAAGGACATCGATGAACTGCAGTGGATTTTCTGCTCAGTGATACTTAGTATGACTTGCCTGCCGGACGAAACGGGAAAGCGTTTCAATCTCGCAAAGCTCAAGAATAAAGACTTCGACTTTGTAAACGATACCAAAGATGGAATCGAGAAGGTCACAATCAAGATGCTCCGACTCGATCTGCCTGGAAAGCCTGATCGCCGAATCACATTGGAAGCCAGTTCGCCGAATGCGGAGCAGACCATCCATACCCTCATCGACCGCGCATTGAAGAAATCCGACGTAGGTTACGACGAGATGGTAGTCTCAAGAGCGAAGCTGCAATTCAAGTTTGCCCCAAAGGATGGCAAGAGGGGTAAGACTCTGACCTTTGACATCTCCCTGCCTGACCGATGGACGCTGAAGGACGATCCGGCAGACCAGATTGCCAAGAAGTACATCGAGCAGTGGGGGCTTGCCAGTGGATGAGTTCTTGGAAAAGCTGGCCAAGAGATTGAAGTTTCCGGGTGATGAGATTCTCTCGGCTGACGAGATTGCAGCGTGGCCGGAAGGCAAACTCAACGAACTGCTATCTCAAGGAATACTGAGCGAAATCCAGCACGCAAGCGGTGTAGTGTGCGACGAGTGCGAAGAAGGCTGCTACATTGAGCCAGACTTACGAAAGTACCCTACCGGCGAAACAGTCGGTGTTTTCACTTGCACACGTAACCCGGACATTAGCCGAATCGAAGTTGACCTTAACCGGCTAAGACAATGGCAGGTCAACAAGAGAATCCTTTGGAAGCTTGCCTTCGGGTTTGACTCGGAGTGGCGTGTTCCGTGGGATGACAGCAACAACGAATACATCACTTTGCAGGATGCGGTTAACCTCGCAAATCACGATGCAATAACTGTTCGGAAGATGAGCCGATTGCTGGAAGATCCGGAGTTTCCTGTTCATCACATGCACAAGGGGCGCAGGGGCAAAGTCCATTTGGGAGAATTCAGGCGGGGGCTCAAGTATGCCAAGCACGGCACAATCACTGATGAGGCGATTGAAAAGTACCTTGAGCAAACAGAAATGCGAAAGAAAGAAGCCCGGGCCAAGAAGCGAAGTAAAGGGAAACCGGATTCTGGGCAGTAACTTGCGTTTTTGGTGAAGCGGCCTCCCTCATTTCTATTCCCATGCTATTCCCACTGAGGAGCGAATCTTGTCGAGAGCGGAAAAATCTTCGTTGGTCTCCGGAGGTTTCTGAGCATCCCATCGCATTCAGCACGGACACCTCTGTCCGTTCTATTCCTCAATTAGTCCCCAATAGCCTCATTTTCGTACACTTGCTGCAAAACGAAATCGCGACCTTTATTAGGAGACCAAAAATGAATACGGCAAGTGATACAGACAGGCTTCTGACGGCAAAGGACGTTTCGGCAATGCTAAACCTCTCAAAACGCCAAGTATTCCGCCTTCACAGTTGTGGCAAAATCCCAAGGCCAATCCGAATCGGCGGCTCTGTTCGTTGGGCAAAAAGCACAATTGCCAAGTGGCTGGAAGTGGGTGCTCCCGACAGGAAGACCTTTGAGGCGATGGAGGAGGTAGGAAGATGAAACTTGAAAGAGAAAGAGCCATCGCTGCAACGATGGCCCCATGCAAAACATTACACAGAACAGCATATCGAAGGACATCAGCGCAGTCAAGAAGAATTAGCGGAATTTTGGCTACGCTACTATTCGGTTCACAAGGCTCACACCAGAATGTTTCTGAGCGGACTGTCGCCATGAACTCGATTGACAGTCTGATAAGGCTCAAGATGAACCTCGGACTGTTTCGGGAGGCCCGCCATGACTTCAACTGATCGACAAGGAGAAGTGGCCGTGCGTCGGGCGCAAATTCCGCGCTCGTATCGGGCGATCTATGACAGAGCTGCCAGCGGCCGTAGCTTGCGTGCTGCTGTCAACTCCTTCTGTTTGGAATGTTGCCACTTTCAGATTGAGGAAATTCGCAACTGCACCGACCTTGGCTGCCCGTTATTTGCGGTGCGGCCGTACCAGAGAAGCCCACAGAATGGTCGTGACGGGTGTTCTGTACGCCCAAAATCGACAAACGAGTGTAGGAGGGATAACGATGGTCGGTAGAGAGAAGATGCGTCGTGTGAGTCGTAAAAAGCCCTGCCCTGTCTGTGACAAGCCGGATTGGTGCCTCGTGGCCGAAGATGGCTCGGCTGCCATATGCCAGCGCATAGCAGAAGGGTCGGTTAAGAAATGCGGCGATGCAGGCTACCTGCATATTCTTATAGACAGGCACAATGGGCACGACAGGCACAAGTACCATGCCAGCAAGAGACTGTTAGTGACGAATATTAAAATAGGCAACACTTCGTCAAAAGACTTCGGACAGTTGGCAAACCGCTATCGGCAGCAGTTGACGAGCGAGAAACTCAATGCCCTTGCCAATTCGCTTGGCGTCTCAGCGGAAAGTCTCCGAAGGCTAAACGTTGGCTGGGATGGAAACTCATATACATTCCCGATGTCTAATGATTTCGGCCAGACAATTGGAATCCAACGAAGATTTCCAAACGGTCGGAAGGTATCGGTAAGTGGCAGCAAGATAGGGTTATTTATCCCGCCCAACCTGCCGGCCGAAGGTATTCTGCTGATTTGCGAAGGACTCACCGACACTGCCGCTGCGCTTGATCTCGGCTACGCAGCCATCGGCAGGCCGAATTGCAATAGCAGGATCAGAATGGTCGTAAGATTCGTCAGGGGCCGAGATGTCGTCATCGTTGGTGATAACGATGATGCCGGCAAGGCCGGAGCTGAAAAACTCGCTACGAGGCTGCTTCCATGCTGTCCAACGATACGAATAATACGCCCGCCGGAATTGATCAAGGACCTTCGCAGTTGGCGTCAGGCAGGATTAACCACGAAGGAATTGAGCAAGGTTATCTCCGCTACCGAACCAGTCAAAACAACAGTCCGGTTCAAATGCACCGGCAAACATATGG